>JAISZP010000241.1 GCA_031269135.1 Deltaproteobacteria bacterium
ACGTCTTTCCACTGCCCAAGGCCGCGAGAGGCAAATGAGCGAACTTGACGCCGGTCATTGATATCGGTCATTGATATTGATCTTTGTCATTGTCATTGATCGGCGACATCAGTCAACGCTATGGAGCAGCGGCATTGATCATCGGGATGAATCAGCGGGGATGAATCAGCGGCAATAGTCGTCGGCATTAGTCATTGATATTGATATTGATTAGGGATATCCGACTGCTGTTGGTCGGATGGTCGCCCTTGGTCGGCTGACGCCTTAGACGATATGCAGCTAGAGTAAAGGTTGCGAACGCGCAAAGAGCTTTTGAGAAAAAAGTTCGGCTCAATCGGCTGTCGATTAAAAAAAATCCGCCTGCGCTAGGAAGCGCGGCAGCGTATAGGCGCGTCGCCGAAGGACCGCAAACCTCAAAAAAAACGGCAATCCGCCAAAGGCTCAACAGACCAGTACCGACATCGCGCACCTTTCATCGGCGAAAGCGAGCTTTTTCTCAATATCGAAAGATAAAAGATACTATCACTTATTATTTTATAGTAGTTGCTTCTATAAAAAATTTATACTTTCCATTCTTTTCATACCATCACAAACTTTCTTATCATATTATGACTATAAAAGCATACCCAATCCCAAAACTGGACTTTAACCCGATGTTTAGGTAAAATCAGCACGTTAAGCCCAAGCTTAGGGAAAACAAATCCATTCCGTCAATTGCTTTCTTTCCATTGTTTACCGGGACTTAACTTCCTCAAAAGCTCATCAACTGGGAACAAAGATGATCATCACTTGCGGCCAATGCCAGACTAAATTCAGGATCAGCTCAGCTCTTATCCGCGAGACGGGATCCCGAGTTCGTTGTTCCAACTGCCAAGCCGTATTTACCGTGTTCAAGCCGCTTCCCGGGGAACTTGTCGAGGAAGATCCCAGAGAAACGCCCTTGCCTGCCGGCGCCAAAAAGGGCGCTTCCAAGGCCGAACTCTCCGAAACCGGTCGAAAATACATCCAGGAAACTGCATCTAAACAGGGTTTCGCCAACTTAGACAACGAACTTGAAGATTTGCTCTCCTCTCAAAATTCCAACGATCCTAATTTGGACGACCCCTTCTCCGATACGAATTCCGTTCCCCAGTTAGCCGCCAGACCCCCAAAACCTGCGGAAAACAACCCCATCAATTTAATTAAAAAAAATGGGGACACCTTCGTCGTCTCCCAGCAGGACTTTACGCCTCGCCAATCGACTTCCGCCCCGCCGAGTCGTCAGGGTCCGGATCTCGGGCTAGGCGAAGATCCCGTATCTCCCGGCATCGCTCAAATTCAGACGCTTAATCCATCTATTTCCGCGACCGACGACGATGGCGCTCTCCAACAGCCGCCTACGCCTCCTCTGAGAACCAAGAGTAAAATCACTTTTTCCAAGCGACAAAAAATCCTTTTATTGGTCTTATCTATATTCGCGGCCTTTTTGGCGATTTCAACCTTTTTTCTCTCCCTGGGTCCCGGTCCGGCCAACCGAACCCCTGTTCAACCGGCAGATGCCGACGCCGCCGTCGCCGCATCGCCGCAGCAACCAGACGCTCCTTCAACAACCTCAGCTTCACCGGAAAACGACGTCTTAAATCTCATATTCATCAGAGAGCAAAACTCCCATCACTACATAATGAACCAAGAGGCGGGGCCTTTGTTGGTCATAGCCGGCCGCATACAAAACGGCTATGAGATGCGCATAAGCCACATAAGAGTCAAAGCCTCGCTTAAAAACAGCTCGGGTTCCGTTTTATCCGAGCGGCAAGTATTCGCCGGAAACTATCTCACCGAAGAAGAGCTTAAAACCCTTCCCATCAAAGAGATCCTCGCCAAACTAACTCCAAGGGGCGGACAAAACGGCCAAAACCAAAACATACCCCCTGGCCAAGCTGTGCCTTTCATGATCGTCTTCGACAAACTCCCGGCTGATTTGGCCGAATACAACGTCGAGCCGGTAAGCTACGCCCCAGCCGTTGAATCGTTATCGACGCTTAAGCCGTAATGATTCCGATTTTTAAATCATCTCCTCATAATCGTTAAATATCTCCGATTGCTCAATGTCGTCTGATTGACGAATGCCTTGCTATTGTTGATTGTTTTCCTATCGTTAAACGTTTTCCTATTGTTAAACGTCGCCTATCGTTAAACGTTCTTTTGGACCAAGGAAAAAAAATTGAAGTTCAGCCTAAAATCCATCTTCGAAAAGCCTTTTTCAGCGCTCTTAAAGAGAGTGGATTACGTCGAGTTAGTGGAGCGGCTCGCTGAAATCGAGCCGGGCCGCGCGTATCTGGAAAAGAAAAGCGGCACTCCACCCGCTTTCGATGATCAAGATAAAATCGCCTCTCTTGCCGTCGATCTCACCCATAGAGCCTTTCAGGAAAAAGGAGACAACGTAAACAGAAACGAGATCGTAAGCCACGTGGATCTGATCTCCTGCCGCTACGACGCCGCTCTTCACCGAAAAGCCATAGCCGCTTGCTTCAACCTGGTGACCCATCTCTTCGACAGCGACGATCTCTCCCGCATTTTCACTTCCCAAGACGCAAGAGAGCTTAAACATTTCGACGCCTTGAAAAAAGCTCAGGACGAAGGCTTGGGCATAGTCTATTTGATAAATCACTCCTCTCACTTCGACGAATTTTTGCTGAACATCTTTTTGGACCAAAACGGCCTCGCGCTTCCTCTTTTCGCCGCCGGTCAAAACATGATGGCCACTCCCTCTCTGGCCACCATCTTGATGATAGGTTCATACGTCATCTTGCGCAAAGGGGCCAGCCGGTCCTATCTATCCTCTCTCTTTCACTACTGTCAAGCATTGGCTGAAATGGGAAAACCTCAAGGCATCTTCTTGGAAGCCTGGTCGGGAGGAGCCAGGACAAGAGACGGCTCGCTGCGCTACCCAAGACGTCTCATAACTATTCAAGGGGCCTTGGCCGCTCGCGGGGATGTTTTGATCCAGCCGGTGATCATCACCTATAGCCGCGTCCCGGAAGACCTAAGCCTCTCCGAAGGCCGAGGAATGACCTCTTGGTTAAACGGCGCCTCGCTTTTAAAGGGAGTATTGACCAGCCACCCCTTGCATCCGGTGACGGGATTGGTCAAAGGACTCAAGGGCATTTTCGGCCGCACCTTCGTCGGCTTCGGCAGGGGAAGACTTCTTTCGGACTTGAAAGCCGAATGGTCGGAAACGCCGATGGAATTGTCGTTAGACGAGTTCAGCGCTTTATACTCTATTAAGGAAATCGCCAGAGACAAAAAAATAATGACCACCCAACTGGCGGCATTGGCCCTGGATCTGGCGACAGGCAAAGATAGGGCTTCATTGGAGACGGCGGCGGGCAAAGCTATAGAGACGATAACAGCTTACCACCAAAGGGTTTTCGACTGTTCTCCCGACTTTGAAGACGCCATTCGAAATCAAAGTTTAGCCGACTCCTTGAATGATGGGCTTGAATCTCTGGCCCGTCGAAAGATAATAACCAATAACGGCCCCAAATGGCTGAAATTCCCGAAAATCAAAGCTAAGCACGCGTTATCCTACTACGCCACCCACTCCGACCGCCGTCTCTATAGTCCTTCGGCCAAAGAAAATTTGGTGGTCTGCGGCGCCGGTCGCTTAGGTTTCGCCTTAGTGTCTCTTGTGGGTCGGCACACCTTAAACGACAAAAAATTTCACAACTCCTCTCTTTCTCTCTACGACCCTTCGGAGGAAGCCATCCAATCGCTGGTCTACAACCGCACCTTGGAGTCCTTTGAGGAAGTCAGACTCCCCAAAAACGTATTCCCCACCTACGACCACATCGAAGCCTTCCGAAAGGCCACCGAAGTGATCGTGGCGGCTCCTCCGGAGACTGCCGGAGAATTTTTCAAAACCATCTTTTCCTCATCCGGAGAACTCAGAACCATCATATTGGCGAGCCGAGGCTTCGATCGGCTCTCTCACCGCTTGACCATCCAGATGGCCTGGGAAGCGGCGGTGGCCGCCGGTCGTCCCAAGATCAACATCTTAGCTCTCGCGGGTCCTTTCAACCCGGTAGACCTGGTTTCCGACAACGGCGGCATCTTTATTTTAGCCGGACCCATCAAGGACGCCAGAAGCACCGAGGCCACTCTTTTCAAATACGGCACATTTAAAGTGCATCTCTCGGACGACCCCATCGGAGTACAAACAGCGTCGGCGTTGATTGACGC
>JAISZP010000086.1 GCA_031269135.1 Deltaproteobacteria bacterium
AGATCCGAGCTGCCAAGATCCGAGCGGTCGATGTCCAAGCGGCCAATATCGGAGCGGCTCATATAGGATGACGCCGAAGATGTCGTAACCAACAGCAAGAAAAACGAGAGCCTTGGAAAATCCGACAGCATCAAGCTTAGAACCTCGCGCTTCAGCCGTGGGGGGCGGAGAAACTGCCTCAATTGCTTTAATTGCTCAGGAACTTGAACTGTAGTTTTACTTTAATGTCTTTGCAACTACTATTCACCGTTAACACTCTTTAAAGATTGATTTTTGTGAACTTTTATGAACCACATACTTGTAATTGATGATAATTTAGTAACTCTGCAACAGATAAATGCACTTCTTGAAAGTGATTACGAACTTTCTTTAGCTAAATCTGGCGCCCAGGCCTTGCAAATTTGTCATCAAGTTATTCCAGATCTTATACTGTTAGACATAGATATGCCTGACATGGATGGCTTTGAGACACTGACGAAACTTAAAAAGAATATAGCTTTTCGCCATATTCCGGTCATTTTTCTGACGTCGACTCATGATAGTTCCATTGAAGTCAGAGCCCTAAAAAATGGAGCTGTGGACTTCATCACTAAACCAGCCGATAAAGAAATCCTCATCCACAGAATAGAAGTTCATTTAAGCCTTTCAGCCTATAATAAAGAGTTGGAGAATAAAGTCAGGATTTTGGAAGACAGCATCATCGCTTCCTTTTCCGACATGATCGAGTACCGTGACGAGAACACGGGAGGTCATGTGGCCCGTACGGCTAAATACGTCAACATCCTAGCCTCTGAACTTTTGAATAAAGGACTCTACACCGACCAGCTGAGCGATTTCACCGTCGACATGATGACTCGGGCGGCGCCTCTCCATGACGTAGGCAAGATCGCCATCAGCGACGTGATCCTGCTCAAGCCCGGCCTGTTGAACGACGAAGAGTTCGCCATCATGAAGACCCACACCACTGTGGGCGGAGAGTTGCTCAGAGGAATATTTTCCAGAGTTCCGGAACAGTCTTACCATGAATTCGCCGTTTTAATCGCCGAATCGCACCACGAAAGATGGGACGGAAAAGGCTACCCGAAAGGTCTTAAAGCCGCGGAAATTCCTCTATGCTCAAGAATCATGTCGGTGGCGGACGTTTTCGACGCCTTGGTGGATATGCGGGTCTACAAAAGACCAATGAGCCATAAAGACGCTTGCCGAGTCATTCTGTCGGAATCCGACCATATGTTCGACCCGGTCATCGTCGAGACCTTTGAGGGGGTTCAGGATAAATTCGCTGAAGTATCCGGACATAGATATTGAAGTATCAGGACGTAGATATTAAGGCTCAGGTTTTCAAAGCGATGCGGTTTCTTCAACGTTTGCAAAACTATACTAAAAATATACTAAAACTATACTACTGAACTGCGCCATATAGCAAACATAATTTTCTCTAAACGAAAACTACCTGTTTCGCAACCAAGAAAATCTGTTTTGCCGACTTTTTTGATGCCTATGATATTTTATAAGTGGTTATTTTCATATTTTTTCAATTGTTTTAGAAAGGATATTTCCCATAACCATTATCAATATACAGACTAATCGGTTTAATTTTTATTTTTTCGTTCAATTTTGGTTGTAAAGATGATTAAAGCGCTTTTTGCTCAAACCAACGAAGTCGATGAGGTTGATATCGCCATCATCGACATCATGGAGCAGTTGAAACTCGACAGCAATCTTTTGACGAACTCCATCGGCATAATCTTCTGTAATATCGATTCTTTGGCGCCATCTACATTAAACGCTTTATGCAAACGTTTTCCTTTCGACGTCACCGGCTTCAACTCGCCTATTTCACTTTCCAGCGCCTTGACCGCCGACCATTCTTTTTTGACGGTCGCGGTCCTGACGAGCGACGACGTGGTTTTTTCCTGCGGTTTATCTAAAAGCCTCTCCAATGAGACTCGAGAGCCGATGTTCGAGCTCTACGACCGCTTGGCCGGCCAATTGAACAATCCGCCCCGCCTGGCTTTTCTCTTCGGTCCAACGCAAAACATAATACCGGCTAATCACGTGCTCAAAGACTTGGTTGAAGCGGCTGGCGAATGCCCTGTCTTCGGAGGCGCCGCCATCGACTATTTCACCGAAGCCCAAAAGCCTTTCGTCATCTATAACGGTCAAACCTATGAAGATAGAGCCAGCGTCATTCTATTCGACGGCGACATAAATCCCAAGTTTTCCTTTTTCCCCATCGTGGAAAAAAGGGGCCTGAAAAACAGGGCCATCATCAATGAAGTGGAGGGCAAAGTCATCAAGCAGATAAACGCCATGCCCGCCCTCGACTATTTCGACCAATTGGGTCTGGCGGTCTCAGGAAGACTCGACATAGCCAAGCCCATCCCTCTATTCATAGCCGACGCCTCCGCAATGGCGGCCACCCCTGCGGTAATCGTCGGTCAAACCCCGGAAGGCCACATCATCTGCAGTTTTGAAATCGAAAAAAATTCTTTCCTGGGTTTGGGGATCTTTGAAGAATCCCAAGTGCTCGCCACCATCAACGAGCTCGTAGAAGAACTCAAATGGGAAAAATTCGATTTTTGCTGGGTGGTGTCCTGCATCACCAGAAACTTCGCCTTAGGTCTAAACCACCTGGCCGAGTTCGACGCCATACGAAAAGGATTGGGAGACATGCTTCCGTTCGTCGTCGCCTATAGCGGCGGCGAGGCCTGTCCCACCTCCAAAAGAAACGAACCCCTCGCCCCATCCTCCTTTAATATTTTATCTCTGGCATGCTGCAGGTTTTGATGGAAATCCGATAATCATCAATAATGCTTTGAAAGGTTATCGACAAGACTTTAGATTATAGCTCAAGGCTCCGTCCAGTCGCAAAAAGGAACGCATTTTGGCTGATGAACATCCTCAAGTTAAGACTCTTGAACAGTATCAGACTCTCGAATTGGAGTTTAAGAGACTGCAAAGAGAATATAAAAAGATAAACAGGCAGTATAATTTTTTACAGAACCTCGTTGAAAGAACCAAGAAAAACACATCTTCGAATATAAACGTCTACATGGCTTTAGATTACGAGAAGGCCAGTCGGGAGATTTTTTTAGATCTGATCCTCCAAAACAGCCAGAACATAATTTTGGTTTTTGACGGCAACAATAGACTCATCTACGGAACCAACTCGTTTTTGCGCTACTTGAAGTTGCCTCACATGGGATTGATAATCGGCCGCAACCTGCATGAGATCTTCGGAAAACTGATACCGCCTGCCGAGATGGACGCCTTCGGCGGCGCCTTGAATGAAGCCGTCAGCACCAAGATGCCGGTCATGCACCAACAAACCGTCGCCTTCGCTCCCAAACCGGAAAAACCAAGAAACTTCATAGTCCAAATAACTCCGCTCATCGACACCGATATTGATTTCGTCGGTTCCCTTCTATTGTTTCACGACCAGACCGAATACTTGGACGCCCGACAAGCCGAGGCCATATCCAAAGCCAAGACCACCTTCATGGCCCATATGAGCCATGAGATCAGAACCCCTTTAAATACGATCATGGCTCTCAGCAAGGCCGAACTTCAAAGGGACATTCCCGAACATACCAGAGACAACCTCAGTAAAATCTTTTCCGCCGGCGGTACTCTTCTGGCGATAATAAACGACATCCTAGATCTCTCCAAGGTCGAAGCCGGACGATTCAACTTGGTTCCGGCCCCTTACGAATTCGCCAACCTGGTGAGCGACACCATCAGCATCAACATCGTGCGCATCGGGACCAAGCCTATTGAATTCAAACTGCATATGGACGATACTATACCTTCAATCTTGTTCGGCGACGAACTGAGGATCAAACAGATCTTGAACAATCTTCTTTCCAATGCCTTCAAATACACGGACGCGGGGTACGTCAAGCTTGGCTTGACGTGCAGGACCGAAGGCGACATGGCCTGGTTGGTGGTGTCTGTGGAGGATACCGGACGAGGCATAAAGGCCGCGAACCTGGAGAAGATATTTTCCATCTACAATCAAGCCGACAGATTGTCCAACAAAGCCATCGAGGGCACAGGTCTTGGACTTTCGATCTGCAAAGATCTGGTTGATTTGATGCACGGTTCGATTTCAGTGGAAAGCGAATTTGGTCGCGGCAGCACCTTTAAGGCCATCATCCGGCAAAAGGTCATAGATTCCACCCCTATAAGCCAAGAAGTCTTGGAGAGCCTTAAAAAGTATCAGTTCCTCAACCGCCTGAAAATCGACCAACAAGTCATCAAACGCTTCCACCTGCCCCAGGCCAACGTCCTGGTGGTCGATGACGTGGAGACCAACCTTGATGTGGCTACGACCTTGCTGCAACCTTACGGGCTGAATGTGGACTGCGTCGCTTCAGGGCGTCAGGCGTTGGCCTGTCTGAAAAACGAAAAAAAGACCTACGACATTATTTTTATGGACCATATGATGCCGGAGATGGACGGGCTGGAAGTGGTCAGAAAAATTAGAAATGAAATAGACAACGATTACCTTAAGCAAGTGCCTATCGTCGCCATGACGGCCAATGCGCTGCAGGGGAGCGAACAACTTTTCCTCAAAAGCGGATTTCAAGCTTTTCTTCCCAAACCGATAGATCTCAATAAGCTTGATCTTATATTGAACCGCTTTTTAAAAGCTCGTATCGCGCTCGAAGACGAGCGCGCAACCACCACTCAAGTCGGAGTTGAGCAAATGCAAGAAACACAGCCCGATCAAGCCCAAATTCTACAACAAATAACCGCTCGATTAAAGACATATTACATCAAAGGACTTGACCTCGTCGCCGGCTTGCGCCGCTATGAAGAAAACACCGCCGTCTACGTCCAACTCCTAAGGTCCTATTTAAAGCACGCTCCCGTCATTCTCGACGATCTCCGCAACCCTACCAAAGAAAACCTCGCCCATTACGCCATCAGGGTCCATGGGTTCAAAGGGGCAAGCAACGGCATAGAGGCCGCCGAACTGGGCGCAGCCGCCTATGAACTGGAGTTGGCCGCCAAAAAATCGGATCTGACGACAATTCAAGAAAAAAATGGACCCTTCATCGTTGAAGCCGAAGCCTTGCTTCGAGAGCTGAGCATAATGCTGCGCTCCTTCCCTGCCGATAGTTCGGAAGACCGCAGACAAGTGCGCTTCAAACCTGACATCGATTCGCTGGAACAATTAATGAAAGCCTGTCTGACCTTCAAAAATTCGGAAATCCAGAAAAACCTCAAAAACCTTGAGTCCTACTCTTATCAACAAGACGGAGAACTGGTGACTTGGCTTAGAGAACAAGTCGACTTCATAGAGTACGATCTTATCTGCAGTCGTTTGACCGAGTACATCAGCCAAGCCAAAGAAAACGCCGTTTAAAGGGCGGTCGTTGAAGTTCCGCTGTTTTTGGGGTCGATTCCTGAGTTTCAGCCGCCCGTTTCGCCGGCCTTCCGCATGAGTCAAGCATTTGAGTTCCG
>JAISZP010000232.1 GCA_031269135.1 Deltaproteobacteria bacterium
GAGGATTGATGAACTCCATCGGCCTGGAAAACATGGGAGTCGAGGCCTTCATCGAAACTAAACTCGACCTTTTATCCGCAAGCGAAGCGGTGATCGGCGTCAATATCGTCGGCCACAGCTTTTCAGAATATATTGCCGTCGCTCAAAGGCTTAAAGACACAAAAATTGATTTTTTGGAGCTCAACATCAGTTGTCCGAATCTGGCCGGCCGCGGCGGCTTAAGCTTTGGTTCCGATCCGGATGCGGCAGAAAAGCTCACCTCTGAGGTGGTTAAAGCGTGCGGAGACAAGCCAGTCGTCGTCAAGCTCCCGCCGCTGGTCTCCGACATCGCCTATACAGCCAAAAAAATCGAAAACGCCGGCGCCGCCGCTATATCTCTGATCAACACCGTCCCCGCCTTAGCCATCGATCTGCCGAGCCGCAGACCGATGCTCGGCAATACTTTCGGAGGCCTATCCGGCCCTCCGATCAAGCCCATAGCCCTTCGTCAGGTGCTTGTGGCTTCCAGGGCGACGACTATCCCGGTAATCGGCGTGGGCGGGATTTTTACGGCGACCGACGCTTTGGAATTCATCGTAGCCGGGGCCGCGGCGGTTGAACTGGCGACGGCCATCTTAGTCGATCCGACCTCTCCGCTGACTATAATCGACGACATGTCCAAGTGGCTTGAAGAAAATGACTGCTCCCTGGCCGATTTGAAGGCAAGCCTTATAACTGGCTAATTCGCCTTGAATCGAATTTCATCGAAGAACTCAGGCGGAAATAAAGGGTTCTCAAATCGCCTCAGGGAAAAGCTGCCGAGAATAAAGTCGAAATATCCGTAATTAAGGTGAATCCATGACTGATGAAACTATAGCTGATGAAAACAAAACCGTTAAAAACAAGACTGATGGAAACAAAACCGGCGAAACCAAAGTCGGCGAAGCCAAAACTGATGAAACCGCGACCGACGCCAAGGTCGATTCGGAAAAAGACGGCGACGTCGTTCAATCTCAGTTTCTTGCGGGCTTCATCAAATATAAGGAAAAAAAGGGTGAATGCTATGCCGTTTATTGCAAAAGCTCCTACGACAAAAAAGGAAAGGAGCACCTGGAGCACACGGAACTCGGCAAAGTAATCGATAAGGAACGGGGATTGTTTTACAGCCTCTGGCGGCGCGGGTACTTCACTTTTAACCTCAAAGACGGATATGGCTTGCCTAATAGCGAAGATCTCGCGCGATACGTTTATCCTAGAATCGTTTCGCTTACATTTGGGGATGTCTGGGTGTTCGACCAAATGTTGATGCAAAGCGGGCTTGACGAAATTGTTGAAGAGCTTATCCCAAAAACTATCGATACCGTAAAGTATTTAGCCGCCTATAGGATGTTTGAAAGACATTCGTTTGAGATTGCGGAAAACAAATATTTCCACTCTTACGCCAGAATACTTTATCCTAAAGCTAAACTTAGCGAAAGAATGATTGATAAATATCTTTTAGAACTTGGCAATCAAGAGGTTATTACTAATTTTTTTACGTCTTATTGGTCTATGCTTAAAAAAAAGAGAAAATTATCATCTAAAACTTCATTTCCTATTCTTATCGACTCTACCGGTCCGATTAAAGACATCCATCAATTCGTCACGGAGTTCACCCCTCCTAGCGCGATAACGATTATGGGAACAATGAGGCTGATTCATGTCGTTGATAAAAATAACAAAGCGCCATTATTTTTTCGTTACATGCCGGAGAATGTCGTTGACGACACTGCTATAATAGATACTATAAATATGCTGCTTACTCATAATATAAAGATAAAACTTGCGATTTTGGATGAAGGCTATAATTCATTAAACAATTTATTAGAATTAATATCAATAGGCACGCCTTTTATAGCTAAAATACCTAGAAACAGAAAAGAATACACAGAACTTATAAGTAATTATGGTCAAGATCTTGAATGTGAAAAAAATGCAATAGTAGATGATGAGAAGAGTTTGTACTGGAAAAAACTACAAATAAAACTCAACAACCATCAATTATATGCTTTTATTATTCAAGATGTATACCAAAGAGCTTATGAAACATCATATATTATGAATGTATTCTTGGATTATCCTGACGCAAAAGACATAATAAATGAGAAATTAAAGTTTATGGGAAAATTTATCTTATTATCCTCCAATGACTATAATATTAAAGATTTATTATCTCTCTACTATGACCGAAAATCTATTGAGCATGCATTTCATTTAACTGCGAATTTTGGAAGATTAGTTCCTTTAATAGCTCATTCCAACAATGCAATTAATGGCAGATTGTTAATATCATTCATATCTAACATCATTTATGCCATAACAGATCAAAAATTAAGAAAACATCATATGGATATAGATATGGATCTTGATTGTATGAATTATTTAAGACTTACATGTTATGAAGATATAGCTTTACTAGATAAATTTTCTAAATCTCAACAAGAAGTATTTGATAATCTTAAATTAGAATGCCCTTATGACCAACAAAAACATAACCCCTACGAAGCATTTGATAAACTTAAATTAGAAAGCCATGACCAAGAAAAACAAAACCCCTACAATGATGAGTAGCCTGAACTCGAATTTTAGTGGAAATAGCGATCATCCAAGAGTCAGTAAAAATCAAAAGAAACCCGGAGTTCGGAAAACGCCACTCTAAGAGTTCATCTGCTGGTTCACCCGAAAGTTCTTCCCTCTGGCGGTTTCGCCCTGACTATCCCGCAGACGCGCTCGCGCTGCAAGAGGCGAGAGTCGATTCCGAATTGGACTGCCGTTTGCCGATTACCGATTACAAGGCCCTTTTATGCCGCCTGGCTTGACTGAAGGCGGCTCCTGAAAAAACCGTCCGCCCAATTTAGGCGAAAGCCGCCGCATGACTTCGCCTTGACTGGCTGGCTTGCCTTGTTTGCTTGCTTGTTCGACTGCTTGCTTGTTCGACTGTTCGACCGCCTTGTTCGACCTCTGCGGCTGGAAGCGCTAAAAGTCCTCAGAAGAAAGCGCAACCTGATCACCTGATCACCTGATCACCTGCTCGGAGGCAAGATGTCGTTTTTTACTTTTTTTTGCTATAATGCCTTTAAACTAGCTAATTCAAGATGATTTGACGTAATTCAGTCAAATTCCATTAAATTACGTTAAATTAATTGCGCAGTATAATTCAGTGAAACAGCTCGCTAAAAAAATTTGATGTTTTCCTATTCATAATCGTCATCTCCAACCAAGGGTTCAAATGGCCGCCAAAAAATCTTTTAAAATAAATTTTTTCCTAGCAATATTCGTTTTTTTACTGCTTGTCGTCTTTCTAATGCCTCAGTTATTAATTCGTTATTTAGTCAATAAATCTTTTGATGAAGGCTTTTGGTCGGAAATTTCCACCCAGCGCAGCTCTATTTCTCCTCTATTAGATGACTTAACCTTTAAAAACGTTCGTCTGATTCCCAGAGACGACGCTCAAAGCCGCTTAAATATCGAAGAAATACAGATTACAGGCGTCAATCGCTTAAGTCTGCTCAAATCTCTCGTCGGCTTAGAGGATCTATCTTTCATCGCCCAAGGCGAGATAACCGTAAGAGGCGTCGTCACCAACGGCGCCATAGGAGATCTCGACGGCGCCGTAGTCGACACGTTATACGTGAAAAATCTCTATTTGCCGTCCGACCCGTCGAGTCCCGACGACGTTTGGTCGATAGGCGCCGTTAAAGTGGGAGGACTCGACATTTCTTGGTCTTCCGATTCAGTCGTGGTCCTTGAAAGCATCTCTCTTTTCAATTTAGTGGGCTTCAACCTCGGAGGGCTGATGATCAGCGGCCTGACGGCAACAGACGGCTCAAGCTTCGACCTCGATCTCAACCACGCGTCAGCCTCGGACATCGACGTCGAAACCTTATTGACCTACTTCAACAGCGACCCGTTAGTCTCCATGGTCTCATTTCTCAGCGCCTTCAAGAGTCTGGATTTGTCTTCTCTCTCAATCGGCCTAGATGGGCAAGAGACGTTTCACCTCCAAAGAGCCTTTTTCGACCAAACCTTATCCGCTGATTCAGCCGGTCGGCGTCTATGGTCGCTCAAGGCTCTCACGGTAGACCTTGCTCAGCTCTTTCCCCCGCAAGCTCCGCTTGATCCTGCGGCTAGAGCGGCCTTAACCGGCTTAGGGCACAAACCCACAGCCGACATCGACTTGACGACCGAAAGCCTTTCGGAGAATGAGAGCGCGACCTCATTAGAAGTATATGTGCATGATTCCGTACGAGCCGAAATTTCGCTTCAAATCGCCGGCATAAATCCATTGGAGCCGATAAACACATCGCAACTGCTCTTGAAATCGACATCGATCAATCTCAACCAAGGATATGTTTCCATAAACAGCGAAACCTTCGGAGATAAATTTTTGGAAGGCCTCGCCTCTTTGGTCTTTGAAGGTCAAGACGCTAAAATCGTCCTGAAGGAGAGCCTGGGCGACTTTTTGTCGACGCTGGACGACCCCAAAGAGCCGCAGGCTCTAAACAGAGAGATTTTAACCGCAGAGCTTAATCGCCTCATCGACGACCCTAAGACTTTCACCTTGAGTTGGACTCCCATGGAAGGGTACCCGCAGTCGGCGATAACGAAGGCCGGAGGATCGATTTTAGAGGTGTTTGCGCTTCTATCTGAAGGAGACTCGGCAATCTTGGCGGAAAAATACAAATATGATATAGTGAAAAACTTGAATTTGTCTTTGGAAGTTAACGGACGAGCCCCGGTGGCGGTGTATTTAAATCACTAAATTGCACATTTTTTTGAAATTTTCATCCTAAAATGCTAAAAGAGCAAAGCGCGATTGAATGCCGCCCGATATTTTCTTTGCTCTCACGCTTTTCATAAGCCCAAGCGCCGAAGATTAAAACTTCAGGCGCAAACAGCAAGGAAAATATGCCGACTCGGCAGCCGCCATAACTGCCGCCGCCGTAGCCGACTGTGCCGCCATAGCTGGCGGAGTCGGCATATCCGGCGGAGCCGGCATAGCTTGCGGAGCTAGAATAGCTTGCTGAGCTGGAATAGCTTGCGGAGCTGGAATAGCTTGCGTATCCGGCGGATCATTTAAAGCGACGACGCTAAAGCGACTACGGTCGGCGGTCATAAAACCGCCGCCTAAAAATATTGTAAGTTTCTCTAATAAAACGACGGGTACGAATATAGTTGAACGATTCAAGCCCAATTCCTCCCCTTGGTCAAAGCCAGGGGTTCGCTTAGGGGTTTCTGATGAGCCAAGAGACTGTGAATTTAGATAAGAACAATCCTGTCGGCGCAAGCGGCAGCGGCAAAACTATAAAAATCGTAGTCGTTTTAGCGGCTATAGCGATCATCATCGGTATCGCCGTTTATTTTTTTGCAAGCCAAAAAGGCGAAGAGCAGGCCAAAGCCACTTTCGCCATTTTGATGGATAAACTTGCCGGGCCGGGCAATTGGTCGGCCGGCGAGCAAACTTTCAAACTGTCCGGCAAGACCCTGACGGCCAAAGACGTTTCCATCGATTTTTCCAAACATGACCCTGACATGAAAGAACCCATAACGATCGCTTCCGTAGAGATCGTCAACGGCTTGGACTCGGACGGCTTGACTAAGTTGTTCGGCCTTACCGACTGGATAAGCCAGCCCGACAACCATTTGGCCGACCAAATAAAGCTCAACGACATAAAATTCGTCGTCAACGATTCCGACGCCACCTTCGAGACGCTTGTCTCGGAGATACTGCTCAACGGATTGGATTTGGTGGCCGCAGATAAAGACAACAGTCCAGGGGCCTTGGGATTCGTCAAAAATTCCAGGTTGGAAAAATTCGCCGTCACCAACCTTAAGACTAATTTCAATTCGCTCGCCCCAAAGGATTCTTTTACGTTCTCTATAGACAAGGTCGAATATACAGGCATTCGGCTAGGTCAGGGAGTGGACTCCATAGACGACGCGTTTGGACTTATAGCTTCCCTGGCGGTGAAGGAAGCAGTCACCTCGGGCTTGTCGTTCGACGTCAAGGGCGCTGATTTTTCGACCGACTTCAAAATCGGCGAAATGCGCTCGACTAATCAAGCCAACTTCAGATCGGATCTTTTTTCCGTAAGCAATTTATCGGTCTTGATAGACATCGTCGATCCCGACATCAAATCGGTGGACACCACCCTTGAGAATTTCACCCTCAACGGAGTCGATTTGGCGCCTCTGTTGGCTCGCGTTCAGCAGATAGCTCAGGATGTGGATAGTGGAGCGATTGATTCTTCCGACCTAGACCCCATGCAATTCAACACGACTTACGTTTCCGATTTTCTGATGCTTCCTTACTCCATCGACAGCGCCTCGATGCAAAACTTAGCGGTCGTCATAAACGATTCTCTAAAGATATCCGTAGGAAAAGCCGAGGCGACAGGACCGATTAAGGCAGGCGAGATCCCGCTGTCGCAGAAATTCACCACCGAAAAGTTCGTGATAGAACTCCCCACCGACCTCAAGGGCGACTCTTTAGATAAGGCGGCGGAATTCGCTCTGCAATTCGGTCAGTCCGTCTTCACTCTAAACTATAAATTCGACGGCACTTTCGACCCCGCGACAGGAACCTTGACGTACAATACCGTTCCGCTGCTGGGTTTTGAGGATCTTGCGCACATCAACTTCGATCTCGTTTTCACCGGCTTGACGCCGAGCGTGGTCGAGAGGTTGAAGACCATTAAAATACCTGACTTTTACGACCATCTGGCCATGGGAGAATTCGACGAGTTGGGCCTTAGCCGTGTTCGTTTGGAAATAGTCAACCAGTCTCTAGCCGACAAGATCTATTCAATGATCGCCAAAAAAGAGGATATCTCCGCCGCCGATCTTAAAGAGCAGGTGGCTGCCTTATTCGGCATGCTTGTAAGCCCTCAATTCGACGACTACTTTGAAGACGGCTCGACCATCGCCGCAAACATCACCGAATTCATCAATAATCCAAAAAGCATCGCCATCGAAGCGATTCCGGCTCAGGCTCTCGCCCTGAGATCCATGGTAGCCGCAGAACCGGGATCGGAGCTTTTCAACCTCTTGAACATATCTCTAACCGTTAACGATCTCTCCCCCATAGCCGTCATAATGCACCAAACCGACGACTCTTATTCCGACGACTATCAGCAAGAAGAGTTCGACGACCAGGACTTTGAGCTGGAAGACTTCGGCGATGAAGATTTCAGCGAAGAAGACTTCGACGAAGAAGACTCCTCCAGCCAATACCTAAGCGAAGATCGCTTCTCCAGCGAGCTGAAGATGATCGTCGAGAGCGCGGTATTTGAGATTTTCTCCCTAGAAGAACAATATTATTACGACACCGGCGAATATACCGACGATTATGAAGAATTGCTGAAAATCACCGACGCCGCTCTGAATCCTGAACTAATCTACAGCGACATAAAGTTGTTTGTGCATCCTCAAAAAGGCCCTTCTTTTAGTTTTTCCGTTAAAAATAAAGAGGATTCCGTCGAGTTTTCATTCGATTCTTCATTGCTTGATTCCGGCGACGCATTCCAACAGATCAAGTGACGACTCTAAAAACCACGGCGTCAAGCGTATTCGACAAGTGCATTGAAAATAGATCTTTAGTCTGATTTTTGAATCATAATCGCCTTAAAATACGCTTGGCGCCCTTTTTTTAGGGTGCGCTCTTCCGCAGCCCCGTCATATTTCCGTCAATTTTAAGGCGCCATTTGCCTCATCCTTAAAATTTCATCTTTAATATGCGAAAAAAATTGCCGCCACCAAAAAAGAGCCTTGATGGACGTCAAAAATCAGCATCGACTGGTTTTAACGGCATTTTCACAGCGTCAATATCCTCCCTAATCGACGAAATATACTTTTCCCGCCTGAGCTGCCTCTATTCGACATATCCGCCCGACCCTCACGGCTCGTCGAGCCGCAGCGGCTCCAACTCGGCCGACACGCTCTTAGAGAGCCCATGACGGAAAAATGACCGACAAACATAAAGGAGATTTTTTTCCTGCGCCCCATAATCTAGAAATAAGTTCGTATTTTCATCGACCACAGTTGGTCTCCGGACGCGCCCTCTACTCCATGAAGACTTTAGGCGGCCCCCCAGCCATAAAAGCCGACGGCGGCGAGCTTGTCTTGGGCGAAGCTTCCATCCCAGCTCGCTTGGTTTCGTCTTACGGACCCGTCACCTATTTTTCGTTGGCCTCCCCGATCCCCGCCGAACTTATGGACCAAAGGGCTCGCTTTAAGCCGCATCCCAAAACTGCGATAGAGCTTAAAAATCCCAGTCCCATAAATTCTCTCGAGCTGTTTTTGGACGAAACTCACGGCTGGGCGATGCTCGCCTCCGAATCTCTCGGCGGCTCTCAAAACCCGTGGCCCGCCGAACTCTGGCCCTTAATCGACGCCCAAAGCTTGACCCCTTTTGGGATAAGCTTCATCTGGACTCTTGCCGGCGACGCTTCAACTGCGACAGCCGACATCGTCTCCAGCTTGGACCCCGGCGAAACCACTTTGATGATCGCCAATTCCGATTCGGTCTTGGTCGAACTTGCACGAATCGCCGCGTCGGAAACGACTCTGGCCCTCGATGAACATACCCACTTGAAAAACCTTGAGCCTTTCACGATTGAGACGAAACTTAAAGCTTTCGCCGATGAACGTGCCAGGCGACAAAATTTGCTCGACCAGGATCTTTCGATCCATCAAAAGACCGAGGCGGTTCTCGCCGGCAGAGTCGACTCATGGAACCGTTTAGCCGCCCTTGAGAGATCTCTCAAGCAGCTTAGAGAAGAAGTCGTCGTACGCCGAAAAGAGTGGGAGAACTCTGAAGAGCAGCTCAAGATCTCCGAACGAGAGTGGGTCAAGGCCGAACAATCAGGCGGAGGGATTTTCGGCGTATTTAGTCGAAAAGATTAC
The DNA here is from genome assembly GCA_031269135.1 of Deltaproteobacteria bacterium. Taxonomy (GTDB): domain Bacteria; phylum Desulfobacterota; class Desulfarculia; order Adiutricales; family Adiutricaceae; genus JAISZP01. Next base: position 8,923 of record JAISZP010000232.1, read on the forward strand.
GCCAATAGGCGACGAGAAGCCCAAAATAAGCTTGAAGCGGCGGAAAAAGCCATGAGAGGCGCAAGACTTGAGATGGAGTCGCTTTTAGAGCAGGCTAAAAGAATGGAGAACTCTCTATCCGAGGCCCGCTTTCAAGTCCAAAGCCTTCAGCCCCTCTCCGACACTCTTGAACAACTGGAAATCGTCCGCAACACCACCCGCGAGCTGATCTCCAAGCTTGCGGCCGCGTCCGCCGCTCCGCCGAGAGACAGAGAGATCGCTTCTCTTTTAGCTCAAAGCCGCTTAGTTTTGGCGCGACCCTCTTGGGTTTGCGGCGCCCAACCAGCTCCAGCAGCCCAGCTAGCTCCAGCCGCCCAAGCAGATCCCGCCGCCCTCTTCGACAACGTCGTCATCGTCTCTCCCGCCGCCTGCAATCACCAAAACCGCCAGGCTTTGGCTCTTGAGGCTAAAAGAGCCAAAAAGCGGTTCATCGTCGTCTCCGATTTTTCCGCTCTAGCATGGACGGCCTGCGCTCCGCAGGACTGTCGCGGCGCTCCGGTTTGGCGCAATTTCATCTCGGGCAGGCTCGAAGGCTCTTTGGGCAAATTTTCGTTTTTAGGCCCTCTCCCCTCCCTACTCGAAAAAGACGGAAAGCCTTTTCTCCAGCCCCAGCCCAGCCGCCATCCTTGGCTGTCGAGCCTAGGACTCGCTACCGGTTTAGCCAAGGTGTCGCTGCCTGCCCCTACCGGCCCAGCCTTTCGGGCCGTCGGGGACGATGGTCCCTTATGCCTTTCCAGCGCCTTAGCCTCTGTACGCCTGGCGGTCGACGCCTTAAAATGCGAAGACGCCGATGCCGCCAAAAACGATGCCGGCAAAACCGACGGCGGCAATAGCCGGCACGACAAACTCATCTACATCCTGACGCCGTCTAAAGGTCAAACTTTATTGGCGAGAGCGATCTTGGAAGATCTTGACCTGCTCGAAGCGGTCTATGTCGGAGAGCCTCACCAGTTCGAAGGCTGGCCTCCGGCCCACCTGGCGATACTCGATACGGCCATGGGTCCGCCTCATAAGGAGCACCCTTGGGCCAACGCGTCGATTGGGAGAGTCGCCATCATACAGGCCTTGAGGTTGGCCTCGGGCGCCTTGGCGGTCGTGGGCTTCGACCAATCAATCAAAGCTCTTCGCAGCTCTTCGATGCTCTTTAAATTTTACAATCAAATCACTAAAACAATCACGCCTTGCTTTAAACCGCCCCGTGCCAAGAGTTTCACCGACGCGCTCGATCAAAGCAGCGACGCCGTCTTCGCCGTCATCCCCGCCTTTGAGAGTTCGTGGTGGTCGGCCATATCCAACTCCTTCATGCGGGCTTTAGGCCGAAAAGTCAAGGTGACGATTCTGGCCTGCGTGC
>JAISZP010000277.1 GCA_031269135.1 Deltaproteobacteria bacterium
TTTTTCATCTCTTTTTTTGCGCCAGTTTTTGCATTTTCCGTCGGTTTCGCCCGGCAAAAAGCCAATCGCCCCTTAAAAATCTTAAAATCATCACTATTGTTTGCAGAAAACATGGAAAACAACGCCAAATCACTTTTAGACGCATCAACAGACCCGATCGCGAACATAACCTTGACTCCATCCGGAACTCTAATCTTCTCCGATTCTCCAGGCGATTGGCGTCAACAGCTGTTCAATCTAGCCGCTAAACGCCACGAATCCATTTCGCCGGTCGTCCGTTTCTGGCGCTCGTTCGCCGAGCTTTTCGTCGTCGGTCTTTGCCGCCTGCCGGACGATTTGGGACCTGAGCATATAACCGCTCCCCCTGAGGCTCAGTTGGAACAAATATGCTTCGCCGCGCCTCCGATGCCCGGCGGAGAGTACCTTTCCGCGCAGAGCTTGATGACCGTCTGGAAGCATTTGCTCAACTGGGCCGAGCCTTTGGCCCAAGGCTCAATCATAAAATTTTTGGCCGACAGCGCTCCTCAGTGGCAACGAGTAGGCCGGGTGACTTTTCACCTGGCGGAAAATAGAGCCGATTCCGAGCGACCATTCGCCTTCATGGCCACTTACGTGACTTCTTTGACGGCGGACGGGCTGGACCGTCACCTTCCCCTCGGGCAGGCGCTGCAGCAGTATGCCGGAGAAGGCAATAGAGCGGCTCTTCTGAACTTGCTCAATCCCGTCAGAAATGCCGCAGTCAAGCTAAAATGGGTCGCCGACCTTTTTGAAAGCAGAACCATCTACCGCCCCATGGCCTTTTCCATCGCCAAAGCTCACCAATTTTTAGTCGATGTCCCTGTTTTAACCGAATGCGGACTGACGGTCCGCATCCCTGATTGGTGGCGCAAAAGACCCCAGGTCAAAGTCGCCGTCACCATTGGACAAAATAAAACACCTACTATGGGGCTATCAAGCGTTCTGGACTGGGATGTGGGATTGTCGGTGGGCGAAGAAACACTCACCGAAAGCCAAATGCAGGAGATCGAAAAGATCTTGGAGAGCGGCGGCGACAACTTGATCTGTTTCAAGGGCCGGTGGCTGGAAGTCAATCCCGAAAAACTCAAAGAGGCGCTCAACCACTGGCGAGCGGCCAAAGCCGACAGCGGCGGCTCAGGACTGAACTTCATAAACGCCATGCGTCTCTTAGCCGGCCTTCCGAACAAAGAAAGCGAACAATCGAAACTCCCAGAACCCGGCCCCTGGGTCGATACGCTGGCCGGCAAAAACTTGGCCGAGGTCCTCAAGAAACTCAGACAACCGGATTCGGCCGCCCCTCCCCAGGAGCTTAACGCCGTCTTGAGGCCCTATCAAAAGGAAGGTCTGAGCTGGCTGGCGCTGCTAACCGGATTGGGACTCGGCGCCTGCCTAGCCGACGACATGGGCTTGGGAAAAACCATGCAGGTCTTGGCCCTTCTTCTGATAGAGAAAAAAAGACGCCCCGAACTTGGTCCCTCGCTGCTGGTGACTCCGGCCAGCTTACTGGCCAACTGGCAGGCTGAAGCTCAAAAATTCGCCCCCACCTTACGTCTCAAAATCTACCATCCCTCCGAGACGAGCAAAGAGCAAATCTCAAAATGGGAACTTCAGCCCGCAACTCTCGCCGAGCAATGCGATTTGGTCGTGACGAGCTATGGGTTGGTCGCGAAAAACCTCTCGTTTTTTCAACAATTCAGTTGGCCTATAGTCGTCATAGACGAAGCCCAGGCCATAAAAAACCCCGGCACGGCCCAGAGCAGAGCGATCAAAAAGCTCAGTCCCATGGCCAGGATAGCGCTTACCGGAACCCCCATCGAAAACCGCTTGACCGATATGTGGTCGCTGTTCGATTTTTTGAACCCCGGGCTTTTAGGCTCGATAAATAGGTTTCAAAGAGCGGTCGGCGCCTTGGAGACGGGTGAAGGCGACCATTACGCTCCGCTGAGAAGACTTATATCTCCATATCTCCTAAGACGCCTTAAGACCGATAAGCGCATCATCAGCGATCTGCCCGACAAGGTCGAGACTACCGTCTTCTGCAATCTCACGGCGGCCCAGGCAGAGCTTTACGCTTCCGTGGTGGCCAATCTCACGCAAGCCTTGGAGGAATTGCCCGACACCCCCGACAGCATCCAGCGCAAAGGCTTGGTGCTTCAGAGCATTTTACGCCTCAAGCAGGTCATCAATCATCCCGCCCAGTTCACCGGAGACGGCGATTGGGACCCTAAAAAGAGCGGCAAATTTCTACGCTTGGAAGCCCTGTGCCAGGAGATGGCGGAGCGTCAACAGCGTCTTTTGGTCTTCACCCAGTACAGAGAAATCATCCAACCTCTCTTCGATCATCTTTCATCCATCTTCGGAACGGCAGGGCTGCTGCTCCACGGCGGAACCCCCGTCAAAGAACGAAAAAAACTGGTGGCCGCCTTTCAAAACGACGACGGTCCGCCCTTTTTCATCTTGTCTCTCAAGGCCGGGGGCACCGGCCTAAATTTAACGGCCGCCCAACAGGTCATTCACTTCGATCGGTGGTGGAATCCCGCCGTCGAAGACCAAGCCACCGACAGAGCCTTCCGCATCGGCCAGAAAAAAAACGTCTTGGTGCACAAGTGCGTCACCAAAGGCACTCTTGAGGAGCGAATGGATAAAATGCTCAGAAATAAAAGAGAACTCGCCTCCGACGTCTTGACTAAAGATAAGGAGCTAGACATCGTCAACCTAGACAACAAAGCCCTGTTGAAAATCGTCGGCCTCGATTTGGAACGGGCCGTCTTTTAAGGAGTTTCACTCATGTCCAGATACGGTCGATACAGCGGTTACGGGTACTTCCAATACCGCCCTAAAGTCAATAAAGATAAATTCTTCAAGGCCAACCCCGGCTGCAAACCTGTGGTCATTGATGGTCAAACCATCGCCAAAACTTTTTGGGGCCAACGGTGGTGCCGTCACTTCGACGGCATGGCGGATTACGCCAATCGCCTGGCTCGCGGGCGCACCTACGCCAGAAACGGATCCGTGTGCCACCTTGACATAACCGCAGGCAAGGTGGAAGCGGTAGTCGCCGGGAGCGACTTCTACAAAGTCAATATGGACGTCAAACCATTGCCGCTTGATAAATGGAACGACATCAAAAAAAAGTGTCACGGACAAATTTCCACGATAGTCGATCTGCTTTTAGGGAGGTTTTCCCCTGACGTCATGGAGATCATCTGCGACGCCAAAATGGGCATGTTTCCGAATGAAGACGAGATCTCCTTCAATTGCTCTTGCCCTGATTGGGCGCAATTATGCAAGCATATCGGGGCAGTCTTTTGCTCAATCGGCAATCGCCTCGATCAGTCGCCGGAACTGCTGTTTTTGCTCAGACGAGTCGACCCCAGCGAGCTTTTGGAGGGCAGCGCCAAAGAACTCGTCGATGGCGCCCAGGGGACTGATGCGGACGCGCTTG
>JAISZP010000256.1 GCA_031269135.1 Deltaproteobacteria bacterium
GACGCTTAAGACCGATCAAAACCGCCGACGGAGGCTTCATCGTCGACGACAGCTACAACGCCAATCCAAGTTCGGTTCAGGCCGCTCTTGATTTCATGGCGACTTTAGAGGCTCCTAAAGGGGCCATCCTGGGCGACATGCTGGAACTGGGAGACGATACGAAACTATTTCACCAAAAGGTCGGGACTTGGGCCGCCAAGGCCGACCTGGACTATCTGGCGCTGGTCGGAGATTTGATGGCTGAGGCTAAAAAAGCGGCCCTGGACGAAGGCATGGCGGACGAAAAGGTCGAGCTGTTCAGCGATCCTCTAAAAGCCGCCCAGTGGATAATCGAGGTTTCGCCGAAACGTTCGGTCACCTTGATAAAAGCTTCTCATAGCGTGGGCTTGGACAGGGCGGCGACTTTTCTGCTCGCTCAAAAGCAAAATATGATGAAAGAGAACAACCTGCGAAATGCTCTATAAACTACTTCTGGACTTGACCGACGGACTTAGCTTTTTTAACGTCTTTAGGTATATAACGTTTCGCATCATTCTTTCCGCCCTGACCTCGATGGGTATATGGTTCATATTCGGGAAAAGGTTCATAGAATTCATCAAGGCTTACCACATAAAACAGTACATCCGCACCGACGGGCCGGCCACCCATCAACAAAAAAGCGGCACCCCGACTATGGGAGGCGTGATGGTTCTGTTATCCGCGTTAGTTTCGTGTCTATTATGGACGGACGTTTTTTCCAGTTTAGTGAGACTTATGTGGGGGGTGATACTTCTTTACGCGCTAATCGGGTTTCGAGACGATTATTTGAAAATCAAGCGCCGCCGAAACGAGGGACTCACGGGACGCCAAAAGCTGGCGGCCCAGTGTTTGATAGGACTTCTGGCCGGGACTTATTTGTATTTCGACCCTAACTACACGACCACTCTGACCGTGCCTGGACTTAAGGCCTTCGTCTGGGACATCGGGCCGTTTTATATCGCTTTCGCCGCCTTGGTTTTGGTGGGGACTTCCAACGCCGTCAACCTGACCGACGGCTTGGACGGGCTGGCGATCGGCCCATTCATCATGGCCGCCGGCACCTACATGATCTTCGCTTACTGCGTCGGAAATTCGGTGATCGCAAGACACCTGCAACTGACCACGGTCCCTGGCTCGGCTGAGGTGGCGGTGTTGTTGGCGGCTTTGATAGGCTCAGGTCTGGGCTTTTTGTGGTTCAACACCTACCCGGCCCAGATATTTTTAGGCGACGTCGGCTCGCTATCGCTCGGTTCGGCTTTAGGTTTGGCGGCTCTGATAGTCAAGCAGGAACTTTTGTTGATCTTAGTGGGAGGCATTTTCGTCATAGAGGCGATTTCGGTCATCATGCAGGTGAGCTTTTTCAAAGCCACCAAAGGCAGGCGCCTTTTGAGAATGGCGCCTCTCCACCACCACTTTGAACTCAAAGGATGGCCCGAGCCTAAAGTAATCGTGAGGTTTTGGATCATAGCCATCATCCTAAGCTTAGCCGGTTTGTCCACCTTGAAGCTTAGGTGAAAAGCGATATAAGCCGTGCCGTATAAGACGCGCGATAAAGACCATTCAATAAAGGCCATGGCATAAAAGCGACGCCGTATAGGCCATTGCGTAAAGGCCATTTCATAAGGGCCATTCCATAGAGACATTGCCGTAGAGACGTTTTTAGGCTCGTCGAAGAATTCCCAGCCAAGAGAAAGAAATGATGGATTCACCCGCTGCAAAAACCAATGGTTCCAACCGCAACAGCCTCAGCGACCAAAAATGTCTGGTCATGGGGGGCGGACTGTCGGGTTTGGCGTCGGTCAAGCTTTTGACTCGTTTAGGAGCTAAAGTCACCATCTCCGACAAAAAGCCCATAGCGGCCAAAGACGCCTTTTGGCTCTCGAGCGTAGGCGCGGACATCATCGATGAAGCCCAGGCTTACAGCATAATCGAACGATTCAGGTTGGTAGTCGTTTCTCCCGGGGTGCCTTTCGAGCATCCGCTCTTAAGACTCGCTCGAAGTTACGGCCTTGAAATCATCGGCGAGATCGAACTCGCTTTCAGAAATCAAAACCTCGATGTGCTGGCGGTCACCGGCAGCAACGGCAAAACGACCACCGCAGCCTTAACCGGCTACATCCTCAATCGTCTGGGGGTCGAGACTTTCGTCGGCGGAAACATCGGCTGCCCTTTCGCTGAACTATGCGTCATGAGCATAGACAAAAAAATAGGGGACATGAAGGCGGCTGTGCTGGAGATATCAAGCTTTCAATTAGAGACGATCGCGCAGTTTCACGCCAAAGCGGCGGCTTTTCTCAACCTTACTCCCGACCATCTGGACCGTCACGGCGACATGCAGGAGTATCTCAGAGTCAAAAGCCGGATTTTCAATCGCCAAAATCAAAGCGATCTCGCCGTGATAAATTTGGACGATCCTAACGTCCAAGGCCTCGGCGCCCCAGCCGGGCGTTTCGGCTTTTCGACTAAAAAACGTCCGGAGTTTGGAGGATATGTCGAGCAAGGGCTGATGAAGATAGTGGACGGGAAAAGTCTGCTGGGGGTCGCGGCTTGGTCCGATTTTAATCTCATCGGAGTCCATAACCAAGAAAACGTCATGGCCGCCGTCGGTTTGTGCTTAGGCCTCGACATCGACCCTCAAAGAGCGCTTTTGGCCGCCAGAGACTTCGTCGCCTCCGATCACCGTCTCCAGCAGGTCGGGGTCTACGATGGGGTGCGCTACATCGACGACTCCAAAGGAACCAACGTCGGGGCCGTGGCCAGGGCCTTGGAGAGTTTCGACGGTCCGGTGATACTCATAGCCGGGGGCAGAGACAAGGGACTGGATTTTAGTTATCTGGCGCCTTACGTGAGCAAGCATGTGAAAAAATTGATCATCATGGGAGAGAGCAGGGCCAAGATCAAGCGGAGTTTGGCGTCGGTGGCGAGTATTGCGGAAGTGAGCTCGATGTCGGAAGCGGTATCGGTCGCCAAATCCGAAGCCGAAATCGGGGATGTGGTTTTGCTCAGTCCCGCCTGCGCGAGTTTCGACATGTTCAAAGATTACAAAGAGCGCGGAGACGTGTTCGCCTCCGAAGTAAGACGCCAGGCCGGCGAAGAAGCCAGTTTCAAGGACCTAAAATGAAGCTGAAACTGCAAAGGCAACCGCTCGACACCTTGCTTCTGACCATAATCATCATGTTGATGGGCTTGGGCGTGACGACGCTGCTGTCGGCCAGTTTTTCGCTGGCTGAGGTCACCTATCAAACTCCTTATTACTACTTTTTCTCTCAGCTCAAGCACTTGGGACTCGGCTGCGTGATGATGCTGATTCTCTCGCAGATTCCCTACAACTTTTTCGTTCGTTTTTCCGAGCTCTTAGGCATTTTCGCCTTGCTTCTTTTAGTTTTGATATTGGTTCCGGGTATGGCTAGAGAGGTCAAGGGCGCGGGCCGCTGGATGATTCTGGTCCCGTTTCAGCCCTCGGAAGCCACGAAACTCGCGGTGGTGGTGTTTTTAGCCCGCTATTTCAGCATGAACAAAGATTCGATCCATAAGTTTTGGTACGGCTTTGTCGTTCCGTCTTTGGTCATGGTCCTCGCCTGCGGTTTGATCGTCCTTGAAAAAGACTTGGGCGGCGCGATCGTCGTTTTCGTCATCGTCACTCTAATGATGCTGGCGGCTGGGGTCAGGCTTTGGAACTTCGCCTTTTTCATCTCGCTGGTCCCGCTGGTGATGGTGCTGATAAACATTTATAAACACCGCATAAGCCGCGTCATTTCTTGGCTTGACCCCTGGTCGGCGCCTCAGGCGGGCGGATTCAGCATCATTCATTCTTTTTACGCCTTCGCCAACGGTGGATTGTTTGGCGCCGGTCCCGGCGAGGGTCAACAGAAGATGTTTTTTCTCCCGGAAGTTCACACGGACTACATTTTTTCCATCTTGGGCGAAGAACTTGGTCTTGTTGGGGTGATCGCCACGTGTCTGCTCTTTTTAGGCTTGGCTTACCGAGGGTTCATGATTGCGAGAGCCGCCAAAAATTTAAGCGGTTTTCATACCGCCATCGGGATGACCTTGACGATCTTAGTCCCGGCCTGCATCAACATGTGCGTCGCCGTATCGCTGATTCCGGCCAAGGGTCTTCCTCTTCCTTTCTTCAGCTACGGAGGCTCCTCTCTGATAGTGTCGTGCACGGCCATAGGCATTCTCTTGAACGTCAGCGCTCAAAGCCAATCGGCGGCGCAAAACGACAGGTTGAACATGCCGCTTGTAGTCAAGCCTTACGTCAAAAGCGAACATATCGGCGTCAGGTCAAGTTAGCGGCAAGAGAAGTAAATGTCGGGGTAAGTCAATGTCAGGCGAAGTCGATGCCGAGTGAAGCGGTGAGAGTGCTTATAGCCGCCGGAGGAACCGGCGGTCACATCATGCCGGCGGTGGCGGCGGCGGAGGCTATAAACGCTCTTGCGGAGGCGCGGTTTTTGTTCGTCGGCACGGGCAGGCCCGCCGAAGCCGCGATCTTAGGTCCTCTTGGCTATAAAAGGGAGCGGCTGGACGTGATCGGTCTTAAAGGGAAAGGGATTTTGGGGCTTCCTAAGGCTCTTTGGAAGGCTTTCCTAGCAATCATAAAGTCGATATCCCTCATACGCTCGTTTAAGCCGGATCTGTGTCTGGTCACAGGCGGCTACGTATGCGGCCCTGTCGGGGTGGCGGCGTTCATGTCGGGGACGCCCCTGGTGCTGCACGAGCAAAACAGCAGGCCGGGCCTCACCAATCGCTGGCTGTCGAGGCTGGCCAAACTGGTGTTTCTGGGTTTTCGGGAGGCGGCAAGCTCTTTTGACGCCGCAAAAGTCAGGGTCGTCGGAAACCCCGTCAGAGCTGAAATAGAGGCCTTGTCGGGTAGCGAGAGAGACTTTCAAGCAAAGCCCTCCGTAATACTGATTCTTGGAGGCTCTCAGGGAGCTAAAAGCCTAAATCAGGCGGCTTTGGAACTGGCCAGGGTCTTAAAACAAAAAGGGACGGCGATTTCCTTCATCCATCAAACCGGCGAGAGCGAACTGCTCGAGGTGGAGAAAGCTTACCGAGAGCTTGGCGTCGAGGCGACGGTAAAAGCCTTTTTCAGCGATATGGTCTGGGTTTATAAAACCGCTCACTTGGCCATCAGCAGAGCCGGAGCGCTGACGATCGCCGAACTATGCGCCTGCAGACTCCCTTCGGTGCTGGTGCCTCTGCCGACGGCGGCCGACGATCACCAGACGATAAACGCTCTTTCGCTCGTCGACGCCGGAATCGCCCGGCTGGTTAAACAACAGGACCTTCACAAGGGGGCTTTAATCGAAACAGCGGCCAAACTCTTGGAAAACCCGGCTGAACTCGCTCAGATGTCGAAAAAGGCCAAGAGCATCGCCAAAACCGACTCGGCGACCGTGATGGCTAAGACGTCTCTGGAATTAATCGGAAAGCGTCAGGGCGATATCGACCGACATTGATCGATTCAATATCGACCAATTCAGGATTGGTCAATTCAAGATTGGTCAATTCAATATCGACCAATAATATCGATGAGAGCGGCTTTGATTAAGCGGCTTTCCTTAAAGATCGTCAACAACAACAACACAACAAGAACAAGAACAACAACAAGAACAATCAAGATCATCAATCAACAACAATAATCCGGCTCGGGAATCCGGTTCAAAGTCGAGAGAATTAAGCGTTAACGCTGCAGGCATTATGTATCATAAAAGTAGACATATCCATTTCGTAGGCATCGGCGGCATAGGGATGAGCGGCATCGCCGAAGTTCTTATGAACCTGGGG
>JAISZP010000301.1 GCA_031269135.1 Deltaproteobacteria bacterium
ACTGCCAGTCATGCGCTCTCCCAAACTGAGCTACAGCCCCGAACGATTAATCAACGCCTAAGCAACCACAACACTTCCAAAAGCGCTTTAGCGTTTTGTCGTAATTTAGCTTAATCGGCGCTTTTTGTCAAAAAATTTTTTACTGCGAATCGTTTCGCCTTCGCCTGTGGCTTAAAATCAAAGGATTAGTCCTGTCACGGTCCAAAAGACGTGCGAGCTGCCGCTGTGATGATAGCCGACACGAAGATACTCGAAACAAAGGCGCCGTAAACAAAAAACCTCGAAACAAAGATGCTCTTGGCCTGCGCAGCTTTTCCCGCAAACCCCATAATTCCCAGATACCTGGGCCAAACTCGGCGGCGTCGGCGCCTGTTTACCTCTCGCGCTTGCATGACGCCCCAAGCCTCCTGCGGAGCCGTCAGGCCAAGGTCCGAATCTTTAAACCCACGACAAGTCCTTATCTTTTACATGGCTTTGAGGTTAAAAATCAACGGGGCCAAAAAAAACTTCGACTGGATTGACAGTTGTCGTCAGCATGATATTTGACTTAAATATCTAATTAAACTTATTTATATCTTTTAATTTTCACGTCTTCTTACTATATTCTGAAATTTTTTGAAAAATCCAATAAATAACAACTAATTATATCATATAAATAGTTTTTCATATGTCATTTTGGCGACAATACGAGCCTTTTACCTCGACTAGCGAGCCGAGCTTTTTAAAGTTATTCCTAATATGGATTTTACTCGTCAACTATTGTAAAATCTTTATACTCAAGTGAAGGGGCCATGGAAGTCGATCAAATTTCTTTAGCTGAAAGTTAGTCGCCTCTGGACGCTGATATTTAAGCCGATTCGACGAACCCTGCGCGGTCCCCAAGCATTGTTCCGCTTTTCCAAAACTATATTTTTTATCGGCTATCCTTTTTTGAGCTATAATTGTTCCAAGCTCTTGTTTTTTGAACTGCGGCTTTTCCGACCTTTGCCTTTTTTGCCTTGCATCTTTTCCATCCTTTAAGACGGCTGCGGAGTTGGAGAACTTTTCAAATGATGTCCGCGAAAATAATTCCATGAATGATCACCGAATTTTCGCTATCGGAGACATCCATGGTTGTCGCACTAAATTAGACCGACTTTTGCAAAAAATTGACTGGCGACCGGAAGACCATGAAGAACTAGTTTTCCTTGGCGACTACATCGACCGTGGTCCGGACAGCTATGGCGTTGTGGAGACGGTCATCGAGCTAAAAAACCGTTACCGCAATTTGGTGACTCTGTTGATGGGAAACCACGAGCAGATGTTCATAAACTTCATAACAGGGCTGGAGGATATCCCGCTCAACGCTAACGGCGTTTCCTGGACCATGCGCAGTTACAATCAAAACAGCCCTTTTCCCGTCTCTCATCTTAATTTTTACCAAGATCTAAAATTATATTACGAAACCGAGAGCCATATTTTCGTCCACGCGGGACTGAGGCCCGGCGTCGCGCTGGATCAACAAAACGAACAAGATTTTTTATGGATTAGAGATGAATTTTTGGCCTCGGAGTTTGATTTCGGAAAAACCGTGGTCTTCGGTCATACCCCATTCAAAGAGCCGTTTATTCTGCCGGGTAGGGCCGGTCTGGACACTGGAGCGGTCTTCGGCGGTCCCCTTACTTGCCTTGAGGTCGTTCAGGGGAGGTTGATACATGACTAAATCTCTTTTTTCCCATCCTCTCTATAGCTTTTTCTGGCTGGCTGCGTTAGGCGTCGCTTTGACGCTGCAGGTTTCCGACGCCTTTGCTCAGACCAACAAAACCGCGTCTAAACTCTCCGCTCCAGAACTCCTCTACCTCCAAAAAGTCGTCCGGGAACCCTTGACCGCCTTAATGCAGGAAAGAGGCCCGAGAACCCCAAAAAATAACCCCTCTATGCCCCACTTAAGTAACCCCCTTGCGCGGGTGGTCACGGCGTTGCTTGACGGCCAAATCGTCGCCAGAGCCTGGGAATTACGCACCCCAGAACCTCTTCTGCAAGGCGCAATGACATTGGGGGCTAAGGTCTTGACCAATCCGGACACCGGAAGAATTTTGACCGCCGAAGAACTCCCCAGAGCCAAACTGGGAATCGCGGTGCTTCAAGCGCTGACCGAAGTCAAAAGCGACTTGGAGATCAGGCAAGGCGACGCGGTCATAATTTTAAACGGCTTTACCTTTGGAGTGGGCCTTCCCTCGGATCTCAAGCCCGACTATAAAATTTCCGACTTGTTGACCCAGGCCTGCGTAGCCTCCGGCTTAAGACCGGGCGTTTGGAGGATCAACGACCGCACCACGATTTTTTCGGCTATCGTCGATGAGGCCCTCGAATAATAATAAGCAAGCAAGCAAGCAAGCAAGCAAGCAAGAATGCAAGAATGCAAGCAAGAATGCAAGAATGCAAGCAAGAATACTTTCAATAGAATAGTGCTTAAGACGGCGCAATGATTAAGACGACATGACGATCAAAGCGGCATGACGATACGCCGACATAATCCGCCGTTGGATGACCAGCAATCGAACAACCAATAATCGCTGCCCCTGAAATCATCAAAAATAACCAGGCGCCGATAAGCATAAATTTATAAAATCAAACCGGCTAGGCAATCGACAAATCTAAACTGTCGGTAAATCTATGAAATCGCTGAATCTAAGCAATCGATAAATCTACGTTATCGGCAAGTATTGTTGCGTCCAAGCTAACGTTTATCTCGAAGCTGACGATCATCTCTAAGCTTACGATCGTCTCAAAGCTGATGGCTCTTAGCTGTAGAAAATTGCTGGGCGCCTCAAAGCTGATGGCTCTTAGCTGTAGGAAATTGCTGGGCGCCTCAAAGCTGATGGCTCTTAGCTGTAGGAAAACATTGGGCGACGAAAGCTTTTATTTCATAAAACGAAAACGCCGACCGCAGCTCTTTGCGAAATCCATGGTCGACAGCGCCGACTCTTGAGCCTCGCAAAAATAAAAACACCTTTTAAACCAACCCCAACCTCGCAGGACAATTACGGTCGCCGACTCTCCGCCATAAGAGAGTTCGCCTTCCATCACCGCTCTTATTCGTCCTGTTCGATTAAAGAAAAGTCGGCGACTGCTTCAAGTCGCTATATCACCCCAGCCCACAGAGTCTGGGGAAGGAACGTCATGAACCGTTTTTTTGCCGATCTGCACATCCACTCCCGTTATTCTCGCGCAACTTCCTCTTCTTTAACAGTGCACAGTCTCGACGCTTGGGCGACGCATAAAGGCATCCAGCTCTTGGGAACAGGCGATTTAACGCACCCCAGCTGGCTTAGCGAACTAGAAGAAAATTTAAAGCCCACCGATAACGGTCTTTACCAACTACTTCCCAATCGCACATATTTTGTTCCGACCGGTGAAATCAGCGCCATCTACAAACAAGACGGCCGCACCAGAAAAATTCACCTGTTGATCATAGCCCCGGATCTCAGCGCGGCTAAGCGCTTCAGCAAAGCTTTAGGACAAATAGGCAACATCTCCTCGGACGGACGCCCTATCC
>JAISZP010000386.1 GCA_031269135.1 Deltaproteobacteria bacterium
TTTGAAAAATTTCCAACTTTTTATTATCATTTCTTGGCCCTAAAGACTGACTGTAGATTCTAAGACTAAGATTGTTCAAGACTAAGTTTTTTTCAGACTAAGATTTTTATTGGTTAGAAACGAATTTTATTGCCAATGAAGTCGATTGCCTGTAAAATTGATTGGCCAAGGAATCGACTGCAAGCGGAATCGAATGCGCATGGAATCGACTGCCGCTCAAAGCTCCCCAGCTTCCGACATTGACGGATGGCGCCTTTGGGTCGATCAATAGTCTCTTTTAAATGGACTCCGTTCTTTATCGCCCGTAAGGAAACCGCCCCCGCTCCCGCCTAAGCCTCGTTTCAGGCCTTGTTTTTAGGCCAAAAGCGTTTACAGATCGACAAATCGTCTTCCGCAGTTGTTTCAGCTTTGAGTCCGCGCCGGATGCTTGCAAACGCCTCATCAATCATATGCGATTATACGCGATTAACATTGGAATTAGAAAGTCTGTAAACGCCTCCCAGAAAGTCTCCCAAAACGTCTCCCGGATAGCCGCCCCAAAAGCCGCCCCCCAAGCCGGTCGGGGATAGAAAGCCGCCTGGAAAACCATACCGTCGGCTTATGCTCCAATCATTACATTCGCCGAAAATGCAGGGAGTTAAGATGACATCTAAAAGCGTTCCCCTAAAAAAAGCCCTGACCATCGCCTCTTCCGACTCGGGAGGCGGAGCTGGAGTGCAGGCCGATCTTAAGACCTTCTCGGCCCTTTGCGTCTTCGGCATGAGCGTCATAAGCGCCGTCACGGCCCAAAATTCCGTAGCCGTCATCGGGATGGAGTGCTTATCGCCTGATTTGGTCACCAAACAGCTCGAAGCCGTTTTTGACGACATTGGGGTCGATGCGATAAAGATAGGCCTATTGGGAAATAAAGCCAACACGGAGGCCGTCACAGCCTTCCTCGCGTCAAAAAAAGGCTCTCTCCCGGTCGTGCTGGACCCGGTCATGGTCAGCGCGAGCGGGCACGCTTTTCTTCCCAAAGATGCGGTGGACGCTCTTTTGGATCTTATCGCCCTAGCCACCCTGGTCACTCCAAACCTGCCGGAAGCTGAAGTCTTATCGGGCATTAAAATCAAGGATCCCAGCGATCATCAAAAAGCGGCTGAAAAGCTTTTAAGGCTCGGCGCCGAAAATGTTTTGATCAAAGCCGGGCACTCCGCCGGCCCGCAGTGCGACGACTTTCTTTTAGGTTCCGAGGGCTCCTTGTGGCTAAGAGGCGATCGGATAGACACCTTCAACAACCACGGAACAGGGTGCACTTTATCGTCGGCCATAGCCTCTTTTTTGGCCAGAGATTTCCCTCTCAGCCAAGCTTGCCGGGCAGCTAAAGATTATGTGACCGAGGGCTTGACTCATTCCATAAAAATTGGAGCGGGTCCTGGACCTCTAAACCACTTCCACAATTTCTATCGTTTTTAAGGGGGGCCTAATTTTATGACTAACGGAAACTTCAAAGACTTCAACGACGAGCTGCGGAAACTCTCGCCTTTGGTGCTTTGCCTGACCAATTTCGTGACGGTGACCGACGTCGCCAACGCTTTGCTGGCCATAGGCGCCAGCCCTGTTATGGGCGACGATCCATCCGACGTCCAGGCGCTCGCATCCATAGCCTCCGCGCTGGTTCTCAACATCGGGACCATCAACGACAGACGTCAAGACATCATGATGTCAGCGGCTAAAGTCGCCAGAGAAAGAAAAATGCCGATCGTCTTCGACCCCGTGGGCGCTGGGGCCAGTCAAAGGCGACTTGCGGCCTGCCGAAACATTATCGACGCCAAGCCCACCATCATCAGAGGAAACAGCTCCGAAATCTTGGCTCTTTGCGGAAATGCGGGGATTCAAAAAGGAGTGGACGCTTCCGATATAATCAACATCGAGATTCTTTCCTCCAAGGCGTCCGAACTCTCAATCGCCACTGGGGCGATAGTCGCCGTAACCGGCCCTACAGACATAGCGACCGATGGAAAAACCCTGCTCGCCATTGAAGGCGGAACCCCGCTTCTGACCTCGCTGACCGGCACGGGGTGCCTGCTTACCGCCATGATTGCGGCTTACGCCGGGGCGACGCCGGACAAACCTCTGCTTGCGACCGCCGCAGCCTTGACTCACTTGGCCCGGGCCGGAGAAAAAGCCTTGACGGGTCTGCCGCACCCCAGGGCGCTGGGGACCTATAAAGCCCAGCTCTTCGACCAACTGGCGATCTTGGCGGGTTCGGAGATAGAGTGATTATTGTCCGGACATAGAGCGATTATTGTTCGGATATCGAGTAAATATTTTGCAGAGATTGAACGATTATTGACGCCGGAGCGTCTTATTCGAAAACGCTGCTTGCAACTTGCTTGCAACTGAGGATTTTATGTGGGACAAAAAGTCTTTAGCGGAAAAATTGACTCTCACTTTGGTCATAAGCCAAAAGGAGGCTGCGCCGAGAACCATTGAAGAACTCGCCGAACTCGCCTTCGAGGGCGGCGTCACCGCTCTGCAGCTGCGGGAGAAAAACATCCGCGATAGGGATCTGTTCGACTTGGCCGTAAGAACGGCGAAATTTTGCCGCTCTCGCGGCAAACTCTTCATCGTAAACGACCGCTTGGATATCGCCTTGGCCTGCGACGCCGACGGACTCCACCTTGGGCAAACGGATCTTCCTATCGAAGCGGCAGGCAAACTGTGGCCGAGAGGGAAAATCTTAGGCGTCTCGACCAGCACCAAAGAAGAGGCTCTTTTTGCTCTTAAAAACGGCGCCGATTACCTCGGCGTGGGCGCGATTTTCGCCACCGACAGCAAACGCGACGCTTCAACCATACAAGAGAGCCGTATCAGAGATTTGAACTCTTTAGGCGCCGTCACCGTGGCCATCGGGGGGATATCCGTCGACAACGCCGCCGAAGTCTGGAAATTAGGCTTCGACTCGATTGCCGTAATCTCGGCGCTGGCCCAGGCCGCAAACCCGGTCGAAACCGCCCGAAAACTTCTCGTAGGCTCTCCAAAATAAAGCTGCCGACAAATTGCGCGTCAAGCTGCAAGCAAGCCGCTAGTTAAGCCGCAAGCAAATTACGCGTCAAGCCCCCGGCAAACGAGAAACCGGCGAATCATCTACTTCACTTGCGGCAGCGCAGCTTGCCAAGGACGATCATGAGACTTTTCATAGGACGAAATCGCCTCTTCTTTTTGCAGGGTAAGACCTATATCGTCCAAGCCCTTTAAGAGTTTTTCGCGCCTTGGAGCGGCGATCTCGAAACCGACCTCTTGAAGGCCGTCGCCTGAGATAGTCTGCTTTTCTAGGTCCACCGTGAGCTTTAGACCAGGCGACTTGTTTACGGTCGCCATCAAAGACTTAACCGTCTCTTCCGGCAGTTCGATCAGAAGCAGCCCTATCCCAAAGGCGTTGTTGCGAAATATATCGCCGAAACTCGGAGCGACGACGACCCTAAAGCCGTAGTCTTCCAAGGCCCAAGCGGCGTGTTCTCGGCTGGAGCCGCATCCGAAATTCTCTCCGGCCAAAAGGATGCCGGCTTGACGGTTGTATGGCTGATTTAAAAAGAAATCTTGGTCTTCGCTTCCGTCGTCTTTGAAGCGCACATTATGGAACAAATATTTGCCGAAACCGCTGCGGTCGATACGTACTAAAAACTGCTTGGGCACCAAAAGGTCGGTGTCTATGTTTGGGCGATCGTAGACGGCGCAGGGAGCGGTAAAAACAGTGAAGGCTTTCATGCCGATGACTCCAAAAAAACTGTCGAAATATTGCGGGACTCTTTAGAGAGCACAAGTTACATAGGACTATACTATTTCTCCAAATATGATACAATAGTTAAAGACATTGGTCTATCGCAAAATTCGATCAGCCTTAAGCCGTCAACGCTTTTGAACCGTCTACACTTTTGAGCTGTCTGCATTTTGAACCGTCAACGCTTTTGAACCATCCACAAATGACCAATCGACTTGCGGGAGCATACGGACAAATTTTTCGCCGGTTTACGAGTTCGCTCTTTTTCATGACGATTTTCGTGCATAACTACCATGATACCTTCCAAGATATCTTCCATGCTAGATTCCATGCATAATTTCCGTGCTAGATTCCATGCTTATTTTTATGATATATATCTTGTGGCGGTTTCAAGGCGCGGGTGAACTTTCGACGTCTTAAAGAGCGACGTCTTAAAGAGCGACGGCTTAAAGAGCACGGTTTAAATTAGATCGGTGGAGCGGCGGCCTAAGCCTTTGAAAACCAGGCTAGGCTTGACCCGCCAGGCAATCGAA
>JAISZP010000058.1 GCA_031269135.1 Deltaproteobacteria bacterium
GCAAATCTAAAAGTATGGGTACAGCTATTTATTATTGTTTGCAAGGCATTCAAAATAACGAGATATATTCTCTTTCTACTCTTGGGGCTATATATGGAACGCAAGAAAACTATGCTGAATCTTTTAAGTATCTGGAACAGGCAGCTAAAAAAGGTGAATTTATAGCTCAATACAACTTGGGCGTAATGTATGAACGCGGCAATGGGGTCGCCCAAAGTTACGCTGAAGCCGCAAGATTGTACCGATTAGCCGTAGAGCAAGGTTACTCGCCGGCTCAAAACAACTTAGCTCTTTTGTATTACGTGGGCTTGGGAGTCAAAGAAGACAAGCAGCAGGCGCGTGGATTATTTCAATCAGCGGCGGACCAAGGCTACGGCTTGGCCATAAAAAATCTTGATGAATTATTCTAGATCTTCGGAAGTTATTTTAGATTCTCCGCAACTGTCCATGAAAGTTGTTGACGACCGGTTCGGACGATGTCGTCAAGGTCTATTTTCGGGTGTGGTAAAAAGATAAAGAAGTGGAAATTTTAACTAGCAAACCTTCAGATATTATATTTAATATTTCTCAATTATATCGTAATATATATGATAAAATAATTGAGCAATATAATAATGAAAAATTTATTGATATAAATAGGATAGAAGAATTATTTAATATTTTACGTAATGATAGGATTAAATTACACGGCTTATTGGTTTCTAAAGAAATTGAAAATTTAAATGAAAAGGCAATTATTAAGGAAGTGCGGCGTATATATTATGAAAAAGGAATAATTTTAAAAACAGCACATAAAATACCGATTAGTATCCAAAAAGATGGAGTAAAAATTAGATATTCAAGATATTTGTTAACACCTAAAAATAAAGAATCAGCCGATAAACTTAAGAAACTTGAAAACAAACGTGGTGTTTTCCCTTTGGATATGGCTCTTGGAGTGTCTGATTTGCCGCATAATATGACTGTCAACGCAATGTTGAAAGTCGGCAAAGTCGCTCAAGCCTCACGCTCTTATAAAAACGCTTCTGAAACTCTAGCGGCGGATCATGGAATTCAGCTTGATCCTGCAACTATTATGACTGTGACCAATCAAATTGGTGAAATAGCGTTCAAGAATGAATTGGCTCAAGCCGAAGAAAGCTACAATCGCTTTTCAAGTCGGAAAACGTCTTTTTCGCCGAATCGTAAGGACGGCGTTTTGTATATAGAAATCAATGGAGCCTTCGTCAATGCAAGAGAGCAGTCCGCTGATTCAAATTCTTCTTTTCATGAAAGTAAACTCGGGTTGGTGTTTTCATCGGATTGCAGACGAGTCGTTCAAAAAAGCGGCAGCGCTTCTTTACGGCAGACTCCAGCGAACGGGCTGGAAAGAAAACGATATGAGCTGACCGAAAAAAATTATGCCGCCTATGTCGGAAGCGTAGATGTCTTTAAGAAACTGATGCTGAACTGCGCTCTTAAAGGCGGCTATGGGACTTATAAAGAAACTGTGGTAATTTCCGATGGGGCGACATGGATACGAAATTTAAAAGAAGAACTATTTTATGATGCCCAAAAAATACTAGATTACTTCCTTCTTTGTGAAAAAATATGGAGTTTTGGAAAACAATATTTTAAAATAAAGGCTACAAAAAGCATGCATAATAAAAGTCAAGTTGACGAAATTTCCAAAGCTGACAATCCTAAGTATGAAAAATATAAAGAATGGGGTGATGATATATGTCTAAAATTGTTGCAAAGCAAAATTGATGTTGTGTTGAATGATATATTGGAAAAAGAAAATAAAATGCGATTGCAAAACAATAAATTATCTACATATATAATTGACAACAAGCAATCAACTGATTATGCTAAGTACTTAAAACAAGGGTATGATATCGGCAGCGGCGCCATCGAAAGCGAGAATAAAACGATTATCCAAAGACGTTTAGATGGCCATGGAATGCGTTGGCGTATCAAATCGGCTCAAAACGTAATAACTTTAAGAGCAAAGTTCGAAAGCGGAAAATGGCATAATGACGTTGTTGTTCCAGCATATAAATATTATGACATATTATAAAAAATAAATGAGTGCCATTCTATAACATATTATTGCGCGATAGCCCACAGTTTATTTTAGGTCAAATAAATACAATGATGCCGGAAATCTAATGATGCCGACGCCGAAGCGCTCGCGAGCGAAGCGAAGAATCGTCGCAGTGAAAGTCGGCTGCGGGAAATCCGCATGCCCGGTTTGACAGGGGAGACCGGCAAAGAAGCCAAACAAAAAAGAATCAAGCCAAAGGAACCAAGCAAAGAAGCCAAGCCAAAGGAACCAAACCAAAAGACCCCAAACAAAGCAGACCTCGCTGGTCGCCTGCCTTAATTTTACGATTTTAAAATCAACGATATGGGAAGTTTCAACAGCGAGTTCCCGTCAAAACTCATGCTGAAAAACGGGGTTTTCAAAATTTGAATTGCTGATTGTCTAGGTCTGTTTCGGTGATGGGAGACGATTTAAAGATTAGGTTACATTTATCCTAACGCCATGCAATATTATAAGCGGAGGTGATGAAATGAACATCAACGTGGAAAACCTCGTTTCCATCTCGGAAGCCGATCGGAACTTTTCAAGGGTCGCCCGCCTTGTGGACGAAAGAGGAACGGTGATAATCCTAAAAAACGACGCGCCGCGCTATGTGCTTTTGGATTACGAGCTGTTGAGTCAAGATGTCGTCGCGGATGACGAGAGCGTTGACGCTGCGGCTTCGCGCATTTTGGCGAAACGCATCAAAGCGTTCGAAAAATTGGCTAAATGATTACGCTGAACAAAGAGCAGGTCAAACGTCTGCATAAACGGTCGCTCGACGGCACGGGCGGTTTGGACGGGATAAGGGACGAGGGCTTGCTTGATGGCGCTTTATCCGCTCCGTTTCAAACTTTTGACGGAGCTGTGCTGTACCCGTCAAGAGCTGCGAAAATCGCCCGAATCGCTTACGGGCTTGTCCGCAATCACCCGTTTGCCGACGGGAACAAGCGTATCGGCGTTTACTTGATGCTGGCGCTTTTGGAATTGAACCATATTGAAGCCGATTTTTCGGATGATGACGTCGTCCGTATCGGCTTGGGACTCGCGAGCGGGAAAATAAGCGACGGGCAGTTGCTTGAAATGATTTCGATTCGGACAAAGTGAATTCGCAGATCAGTCCAAACTGGTCCAGCCCAGCCCAGACCAGACCAGCCCAGTCCAGTCCAAACAGGTCCAGACCAGACACCCTCAAATATTCAATTACAGAAAATCCTCTATCCTGATGAATTTGGCCTCTTGAACCACGTCCATGGCCTCGGTTTCAGCTATCGCTTTTCGCAAATCGCCTTCTTGGGCGGTGTGGGTGAGCATGACCAAGGTCACCCAGTCGTTGTCTTTCCTTTGACCTTTCTGGATGAGCTGGGCCAAGCTTATGTTGTGGCGACCAAAGGCGCCGCTTATGGACGAAAGAACGCCTGGGCGGTCCAATACCGTAAATCTGAGGTAGTAGCTGACGTTGACTTCAGTGATTGGTTTTATCGATTCCCCTTTGAGGCTCTGCCAGCCCAAAAGCGGGGGCCTTGGACTCGTCAAAGAGTGCTTGGTCCTGGCTAGCTCAATGATGTCGCCCACTACCGAAGACGCGGTAGGCATCATGCCCGCTCCGGCTCCCGACAAGAAAATGTCTCCGCAAGCGTGGCCGCGGATCATCACCGCGTTCATGGCCCCTGAAACCCCAGCCAACAGATGATTTTTGGGAATCATGACCGGATGGAGTCTTACCTCAAGACGCCCGTCGTTGCCGTTGCAAAGCGTGGAGAGGGCCAAAAGCTTGATGACGTACCCGAACTCGTCGGCAAAGGCGAAGTCTATAGGCTGAAGGTCGGTGATTCCTTCCACGAAGACGTCCTTCAAGTCAGGCATGACTCCATAAGCCAGCGCCGTCAAGACGATGAGCTTATGAGCGGAATCGTAGCCCATCACGTCGGCTGTGGGGTCGGCTTCGGCGTAGCCCGCTGCCTGAGCTTCCTTTAAGGCGTCGGAATAAGAAAGGCCGTCTGCGGTCATCCTGCTTAGAATGTGATTGGTGGTTCCGTTTAAAATCCCGAAGAGGGTCTGGATGCGGTTGGCCGACAAGCTTTCTTTAAGGGTTCGGATGACGGGAATGGCGCCTGCGACCGCAGCCTCGAACATGACGTCTCTATTGGCCTTGGAGGCGGCCTCGAAGATCTCCTGGCCGTGGACGGCCAGCAGGGCTTTATTGGCGGTCACGACATGTTGACCGGCTTCCAGCGCTTCCAATATGAAAGTTCTGGCGGGCTCTATGCCTCCCATGAGTTCGCAGACGATATCGATGCCCTTTTGGCCCACGATCTGGTAAGGATCGGTGGTAAGCGTCCCGGCGGGAGGAGTGAAATTTCTCTCGGCGCCGACGTTTCTGACCAAGACCTTGGATAGATGCAGCGGCCAGCCTAATTTCTGCGTCAAAAGAGTGCGGTCTTCCAAAAGTATTTTGGCCACTCCCGAGCCGACGGTGCCGAGACCCAATAATCCGATGTTGGTGATCATTAATCCTTCCTTAACCTAACTTTAAAATTGAAAATATCATCCGGCAAGAGCGATTATTTTTTAAAGCCGCAATCAGTGAAGATTACGTTAAAAAATCGCCGAGCAAATTAAATATTCGATCGAAGGTTTCATTCACCTCATCGATATGTTTGGAAGCGATCGGGAAAGGATCCTCGTGACGGTAGGAATAAGTCGGCTCGAAGATCGTTACGGGAATATCGATGTCTCCGGCGCTTCCTTGAAGGGTGTTCACGATTTCAAGGGGAGGCACCACTTCGTCTTTCGCCATGGTCACGGCGAAAAACTGTCCGGCCAACTCCTTGAGCCTATTTTCGCGGTACTGAAGCTCCAGCCGATAGTTTAAAAAGGAATGGAAATTTTTCCCGACTGATTGAGTCTCCAAAAATTCATCGAGGTAGGGATCGTTTCGACGGTGACTGTCGAGGCGATCGACAAAAAATGAGAATAATCTTGCGTTGGCTTCAGAGTCTAAGATGAATTTGGAAACAGGCGACAAGCGGTCAAAGACGGCTCCTCCGCAAAACACGGCGAATTTCGTGTCGGAAAATAAGCCTTGCGGATTGGTCATCATTATGATTTCGCCTAAAAAAGTGCCGATCGAGTAAGTGAAAAAATCGATCCCGGCCTGTTCGTCGATATGCTCGTGCAAGCCTTGCCGAATGAACTTCACCAGCTCGACGACGTTTTGATGCGTCTCCAGGCCTGACCAAAGAAATCGAGACGGGTTTTGGTGGATTCTTTCGCTGATGGCGGCGTTGGAAAGCGTCGAGTTGACGACGTCCGGGTGCTGGGATTTTCTCCACTGGCTTACCTTGCGCATGGCGCGGGCGTCGACCCAGAGCTTGGGCGAGCGGTTCATGAGGAAAGATATGGGAAACATCAACACGCTTTTCCCTGTTTTAGCCGTCAAGTGAGCAGCCCAAGGCAGATACTTGTCCCAACTGCGCTCGTTGAACCCGTGAAGAAGGATTATAAGCTTTTTGGTTTTCCGAACTGATTTGGGATGCATCAAGTGATAGCGAAAACGGCGGTTTTCCGTCACGTCGTCATCGGGAGTCGCAAATAGACTAGACAGATCTATTTCACTTGGAAGCGAGCGAATCAGTTCCGCCGGGATTCCTGGCGAGACGAAATTCGACGAAGATTGGCGGCGGTAGTCGGAGACGAAGTCGCAATTGACTATGTCGAGATCGTCTTTGAGTTCTATTGTTTGGCTGTCTAATGAGACGTTTTGTTTTAGATAGTGATGGAGTTCAGAGTAGTTGGAACTAAGGGGCGTCATAATTTCTTTCGGATCGCGAATTCTTTGAAGAGCCGAGCGATGGAAAAAGTCATGCGGCGGTAATCATGCAATAGTAAGAGTCAGGCGACAGTAACAGTCATGCGGCGGCAGTCATGGAACAGTAAGAGTCATGACGAGAGGAGTTGTGTCCGGATCTCTATTTAAGCCTTGATAGAGAGGGTCTTGGTAGCGGGCGAACGATTCGAGATGGTCCAGTTCCCAGGTGTAGTCGGTGTTGTCGAGATTTAAGCTGACCGTAAGGTAAGCCGGGTACTCCACCACGATATCCCCGTTTTCAAGAGCGCTGCGATCGTATACGCCCACAGGCTCGATGGCTATTTCGATTTGCCCGG
>JAISZP010000062.1 GCA_031269135.1 Deltaproteobacteria bacterium
AGATCCATAAAATGTAGATTATGGGCTATAGGCTGCAGATCGCATATTATAAGGCATTAATTATAAATTCCAGATTGTGAATCATAGATTGCAAATTGCATATTAGAAATTACGGCTTAGAATTTACAGTCTGGAAATTATAGCTTGGAAATTACAGTCTAGAAATTCCAGCTTAGAAATTATAGTCTAGAAATTCCAGCTTAGAAATTACAGTCTAAAAATTATAGCTTGGAAATTACAGCCTAGAAATTACAGTCTAAAAATTATAGTCTAGAATTATCTTGCCATATGCTTTTGCTATTAAACTGATGTATTTGCTTATTTTTGACGATCATCATCAAAATGCGGAGCAATGAGGTGCTGGTTATGAAAATATTTATGATGCTAACGACTTTTTTAGTGACGGCCAACTTTATTTTTTTCTTCTACTCTTCAAAGGCCTCAGCGCAGGACGGTTTTTTCAAAACGACCATAGGTGGACTTAACGTCACGGCTATAGCCGATAATGCCGGGGTTATGGACTTCAGCGTTTTAAACGACATCGACCAAGCCGCTCTTGACAAGGCCAAAGAAAAAGCCGCTCTCCCCGACGACGCCAAGGGTTTCGACAGTTACGTAAACGTTTTCGTCGTGGAAACTAAGGCGGGACTGGTCTTGGTCGACGCCGGCTACGGAAGGGGCCTTCCTGAAAACATAAAGAAAGCCGGCATCAATCCCGACGACATCGCCTATATTTTTCTCACTCACTTCCATCCCGACCATATCACTGGTTTGGTCACGAGTTCTGGAAAGCCGTTTTTCCCGAACGCCTCCGTTTATGCTTCCGATCTTGAAGACGAATATTGGTCGTCGGACCCTAAACGCGCCGAACAAGTCAAAAAGGCGTTGGACCCGTACGGAGATCGTTATAAAACCTTCAAAGAGGGCGAGACCATCATAGAGGGGGCCAAGCCGGTCGCTCTTTACGGCCATACCCCAGGACACACGGGCTTTTTGTTTGAAGGCGAGGGGCAAAACTTGCTGGTCTGGGGCGACATTGTTCACGTTCGTTTCGTTCAATTCGACAATCCGTCGATCAGCGTAAGTTACGATGTGGATCCTCAAACCGCCGTTCAGACTCGTTTAAAGCTCTTCGCCGATCTCGTCCAATCAGGCGATGTCATAGCCGGCACCCATTTGCCTTATCCGGGCATCGGGTCGCTTGCGAAATCCGGCGAAGCTTACGACTACTCGAGCATTTTTTAGCGAGGTCAAGGTGTCGCAATTTTTTCTTAAAGGACCGGTCGCGATCGGCAGCGACCATGCCGGCCGAGAACTTAAATATGAGATTACCCAGCATCTCCACCACAAGGGCTTCGAGTTCATAGAGTTTGGAGTGGACCCTTTCGCGACCAAAGTCGATTACCCGTCCGTCGCCAATTTAGTCTGCGAGGCTATCAAGGACTCTAAAGCTGGCTTCGGCATACTGGTCTGCGGAACAGGGATCGGCATGGCCATCGCCGCAAATCGCCACCCCGGCATTCGGGCGGTCGACTGCACGTCTGAATTTATGGCGACTTTGTCCCGGGCCCATAACGACGCCAACGTCTTGACCTTCGGGCAGAGACTGATTGGGCCGGGACTGGCTTTATCGATACTTGACGTTTTCGTCGCCACTCCCTTCGAGGGGGGACGACATCAGGTCAGGGTGGATATGCTGGGTTGACGATATTGTTTGTCGCGGGCTACTTGTTTATCGCAGGTTACTGAAAAGCCCCGACTCTCGGCGATGATTTTTCGTCTGCAACGGATTTTTTGATTTCACTTGATTCTTTATCTGCATTTAGTTCTTGTCTCGGTTTGGTTTTTGTCTTTGATTGGTTTTTTCTTGGTTTAGTTCTTGTCTTGCCGAGTTTTTCTTTCGACATCGATCTTCTTTCAACGTTGGTCTTCTTTTTACATTGGTCTTTATTCAATGTTGATCGATAGGTTGCATGACTTGAAGTTACATGACCTCCAGTCGGCATAACGACCTATAGCTTATGGATTTTTCAACAACAGGACCGTCTAATGCACCTTAATAAAAGTTTGGCGAGCGATGCCCAGCTCTACGAAATCTTGAGACGTGAATTGGGTAGGCAACGCAATAAACTGGAAATGATAGCTTCGGAGAATTTCGTCTCCGAAGCTATATTGGAAGCCGGCGCCAGTGTATTCACCAATAAGTACGCGGAAGGATATCCCGACCGCCGTTATTATGGCGGCTGCGAGTATGCCGATGAAATCGAGGCCATAACCCAGGCGAGGGCGAAAAAACTCTTTGGGGCCGAGCATGTGAACGTGCAGCCTCACTGCGGGTCGAGCGCCAACATGGCGGCTTATTTTTCGGTCCTGAATCCCGGAGACGCCATCCTTGGAATGGATTTGGCTCATGGCGGCCACTTGACTCACGGCGCCTCGGCGAGTTTTTCCGGGAAATTGTTTAAATGCCATTTTTATGGAGTAGCTAAAGATACCGAGCTAATCGACTACAACCAAGTCGCTCAGGTGGCTGAAGCGGTGAAACCGAAGTTGATAGTGGCTGGGGGGTCGTCTTACCCGCGCATTATTGATTTCCAAAAGTTTCGGCAGATTGCCGATCGGTGCAAGGCGGTATTGATGGTGGACATGGCCCATTTCGCCGGGCTAGTCGCGGCGGGGCTTTATCCGTCTCCCGTGCCGGCGGCGGAGATCGTCACGACCACGACTCATAAGACTTTAAGAGGTCCCAGAGGCGGATTGATTTTTTGCCGCAAGTATTTGGCTAAAAGCGTCGACGATCAGGTCTTTCCCGGAGTCCAGGGCGGGCCTTTGATGCATATCATCGCCGCAAAAGCGGCCGCGCTGGGAGAAGCGTTGGAGGCGGACTTCATCGACTACCAGCGGCAGGTGCTTAAAAACGCCAAACGCTTAGCCACAAACCTCACTGACGCCGGGTTTAGGCTCGTCTCCGGCGGAACAGACACTCATCTTCTGCTGATCGACTTGAAACCGTCGGGGATTACCGGACATACGGCCCAAGTAGCCCTTGACAAGGCCGGCATCACCGCCAATAAAAATACGGTCCCTTTTGAAAAAGAGCGCTATTCAGTAGCCTCGGGCCTGCGCCTCGGCACTCCGGCTTTGACCTCCAGAGGCATGCTGGAGCCGGACATCGACCAGGTGAGCGAATTCATCATCGAGGCGCTGAGAAACACCGAAGATGACGCCAGGTTGAGAAAGATCGGTCTGAGAGTGGAGGAATTCACTAAAAAGTTTCCTCTGTATGCGGATCTTCTCTAGAAATCCGTTTAGAACCCAGTTTAGAATCTGGCTTGGAACATAGCTTGGAATCTAGTTTGGAGTCACGGTCAGAGACTGGCTTAGAGACTAGCTGGCCGAGAATAGCTGGCATAGAGACTGGCTAGCTTGGAGACTAGCTGGCCGAGAGACTTGCCTAAAACCAAGCTTTGAGTTAGTTTCGAGCCAAGCTGGAGATCAAGCTAAAGTCCTGGTTAGAGTCAAGCTAAAGTCCAAGCTGGAGTCCAGGTTGAGTTCATCTTAGAGCGCTTTAGAAATCAGGAGAATATTTATTTTTGCCGACAGGGGAACAATACTTGAGAGCAGGTGAATATCTTTTTCCTTTTTGAATGTCGCGCATCGTTTATGCCGAATTTTTTATGGCGACCGCCTATCGAATAAAACTTGCTTGCCCTTAAAGAGCTGGAAATATATCGCTCCACTATGCCTAAAATCCACGATTCCTCAGCCATCCTCTTTGACCATGCCCGCCGTTCCCGCATCGGTCTGCCCGAAGCCGTATTTTGCGAGAGCAAACCTTTTT
>JAISZP010000248.1 GCA_031269135.1 Deltaproteobacteria bacterium
GGATTCTGCCGCCCCGATGATGTTCAGGCAACACATATGAACCAGCGTCAAGGGACTGGTGGGGCAGGCCGTTACGGTGTTTATGGAGTTCCGGCGGGCTTTTTCCTCGCCCACCACCGCGAAGACCATCTTTTTGGCTAGATTTATGGTGTCTTGGTTGGTCAGTCCCATCCAGATGTGTTTGGACGTGCAGGTTAGGGCGTCGTAGAAGTTGTGAGCTTGTTGGAGAGGCATGATCAGATCGTTTGGACACAGCGTTCTGGAACCAACCACTATTCCCGGAAGGGAATCGACCACGCGGTAGACGTCTCTGGCGTCTTGTCTGACGCTCGAGCGGTACTCCCTGGTTTTGACGTCTATGATTTTCACCTGCTCGCCGAAGGTTGAAAACCCTACCCGGCCATGCTCGAGGTAGAAGTCGTTCAGCGGGTTGCGGGCGCTTAAGATTAAGGACTTGGGGGCGCTGGCTATGGCGTCGTTAATCAACCATTCCGGAAGAAAAACTCGCCACAGGCCTTCTTTCTTTATGACTCTGGCCCCGGCGGAATGGAGTCTGGCGGCAGCCCCTTCGTGTTCGATGATTAGACCAGTCGTCCTCAACAACCGACAAGCGGCGAAATGAATGGTGTCGAGGTTGTCGCGGGTCCAGAAATTCAGCCCAGATCCCGCTGTGGTCTGATGACAGTAACGTTCTGTAGGCATTTCTAACTCCAAAGGCTCAGGCTGGCGCCTCTGTTTAAGAGGCAAGTCCGACCGGTGTTGTAAATTGTGCAGTTCCCGACAAGGCGAAAGTTTTAGTTGTTGGAACTGTGCGAGTGAAAAGCTTTGCAAAGATGAAGCTATGTAAAGATAAGGCTGTACAAAGATGAAGATCTGCAAAGATGAAGATCTAATGGATGAAGCTGTAAAAGAGGTGGAGAGAAACTGACTGTCGTGCCGAGGAAGGCGATCCGAATGTTGAGCTGATTAGTTTTATAAGAATGTAGTTTTACAAGAATTAGGCATGTTTTATGAGAACTAAGCGCCTGCTTTCAAGTCCGACGGATTGCGAAAGCTGGCGTTAGACGAACAAATCGACAAAAGACGAATAAATTCACAAAAAACTCTATAAAATAGAGATAAAAAACTATTGGGCATTATTGCTAGGGAAAGAAAAACATGGAAATGAAAATTTCGGATCGACGCAAGGCTATATATAGGGATTAAAATACTACGACTCGGCGCATATGTTTTCGGAAGCTACAAAACAAACTCCAAGCCGCCTAGAGCAAATTTGGCTCAACGACGATAAACCGCTAAAAAAGTCATGAAAAAGCTATCGAAGACTCAAGATGTCTTTAAGTTACTGCAATTATTCAGCCAAGTGATAAATCTAGTAAAATCATATACTTAGCTTTATAGAAAAAGAAAAATTTGCAAAAAAAGCAAAAATATGGTTTAAAAAAGAAAAAAACGCAAAATTGGTAGAGGTATATTATGCCCCTAAGCACTTTTTTTCAGAACCTCGGCGCTAACGCCGACAACCTACAGAAGCTCTTCGATTTGCTCCCGATCGGAGTAATGGCCATAGATTGCAATAACACAATCATCTATTTCAACCGGGCTCAAGGAATCATCGACAACCTCACCGCCTCCGAGGTTTTGGGACGCAAAGAGAGGGACGTCTACGGACTCCCCGACTTCAGCCCTGGCGTGATGCGCACCTGTCAGAAGATGAAGCGTCCCATCTTAGGATTCATGTGCACTTATTACACCACTAAAAACCCCAGCAGAATCATCTCAGGCGCCTTTTGGACATTCCCGCTTTTTGACGCCCACAACACCATCACCGGCTCCGTTTGTTTCACCATCCCCACCGCCGAATTAACAGCCGGACTCCCCAAGAGCGTGATTTGGCCTGAATTTTTGCCTTTGACCAGGCCCTCTAAAGTGATAATCGGGGAAAATCACGTTTTGACCAAAACGATAAACGTGGCCAAAAACTTAGCCGACAGCCCCTCCCCCATCCTGATATCCGGCGAAACCGGGGTAGGAAAGGAGTTGGTGGCCAGGCTCGTGCACGAACACTCTCCCAGGGC
The DNA here is from genome assembly GCA_031269135.1 of Deltaproteobacteria bacterium. Lineage (GTDB taxonomy): Bacteria > Desulfobacterota > Desulfarculia > Adiutricales > Adiutricaceae > JAISZP01. The sequence continues at coordinate 2,079 of JAISZP010000248.1, forward strand.
TAATCTGCCGTTCTTGCCGATAAACTGCGCCGCAATTCCCCTGCAACTTCTGGAAGGACTCCTCTTCGGCACCACCAAAGGAAGTTTCACCGGCGCCGTGGATAGAGCGGGCCTTTTCGAAGACGCCAACGGCGGGACCGTCTACCTTGATGAAATCGACTCGATGCCCATGGAACTTCAGCCAAAGCTCTTGCGGCTTTTGCAGGAAATGAAGGTCTCGCGTTTAGGCTCTTCTAAAGAGATAAAGTTGGATGTAAGGATAGTCAGCTCTATCGGCTCGACTTCCCAAGAGGCGCTGGAGTTGGGAAAAATCAGGCCGGATCTGTTTTACCGCTTGGCGGTGATAGTCCTTCACGTCCCTCCGCTGAGAGAGAGACTTGACGACTTGGATGAACTCATCAACTTTTTTGTGGCTAAATATAATCAGCAGTTGAAGCGCAAGGTGGTGGGCTTCGACGATCAGGTCTTAGGCTGGTTTAAACGCTACTCCTGGCCGGGAAACATCCGTGAACTGGAAAACATAGTGGCCGGCGCCATTAATCTGGCGAAAAATGAAACGCTCTTGACCGTTGACCACCTTCCTTACCACTATGTATTTTTAAAAGAGCCCGAAGAGCAGTTTAGTCCGGCGTCTAATGAAACTCCTAAAACCGATGAAGATTCTTCTATTGAAGAAATGCTTGTCGCCCCAAACCAGCCTGAGCAAGAGAAAACTTATCAGGAAAGCGAAATCATGGCCATCAAAAAGCACCTCGATCAAACAAATGGAAAAATAACCCAGGCTGCTCGAAACCTGGGGATCTCACGACAACTTTTAAGCTACAAGATGCGCAAATACGGACTAAGTCGCTACAAGTTTTTGCCGCGATATCACTAAGCTGTTTAACCAAGCCGCGCCTAAATGCTTTACATAGAGACTTTACGTCGAGAATTTTCATAGAGACTTTTCATAGAGACTTCATAGCTGGAATCTGCGTTTTCTCTTTTCATACATAGACTGTCGCAACTAACGTAGACCAAAACAGGCCTTTGGCGTCTGCGGTTTTTTTTGGCCAACTCTTTAAGAAAATCTTCTTTTTAGCGATTGGCGCAATTTATGGATTCCACTCCATTTCTTCAGGCTACTCCATTTCTTGAGCCTCCTGAGCGCACATTCCTAAAATTTCGATGCGGACCCGGTCGCAATACTGCCGCTTAAACCCGCTTTTCGACTCCAGCCGGTTTTTTCCCCTTTAAAAATCAGGACAAATACGAAACGTGTTTTATCGTCAAAAATTTTATTGCAATTGATTCTAAATAAAGATACAATGCTTTCGCATTAAAAATTATTAGACTCTCATAAAAATTGACTTCCGATTTCTCCAACGGCATCAAATAACCAATTTCAGACGATTTGCCGAGTTCGTTCGCTGAATGTTCTTTTAGAGAGCCTCTATTTTGTTCGTGCTTGGCCCTTGACAATTAGGCATCTAAATTAAAATCTTCCTCGCCATGCAATCCAATCAATATTCAAAAAAGCGACTACAAAATCTAGTCGTTTTAATCCTCATCGTCGATAGCTTAGCTATCGAAATGACGGATGTGTTCGGCAACATTTCGCAATTTAAGGAGAAACAGATGCAAAGTTTTGTCAATTTTCGCCAACTACGCCGGGGCTGCAGCATTCTCCGGTCAAAACTCAACCGACTTGGCGTTTTAATGGTTTCTCTCCTGCTGTTTTGGGCAACGACCGCAGGCGCAGAGACCCTCAACTACGAAGGTCCAAGTTCTTTGGAAGTCAACCCGTTTGGTCCAATCTGGGAATCGATTTTGAATGCGGGAAATCTGGGTTTTTATACCGCTGGTTCGCCCGACTCGTTAGTTCCTCATGACTCAAGCGCAAACCAGGTTACGGTAGATGGTCTGACTGGGTCTGGAATGTTGTTTATATATGGCGGGATAAATGATGATGGAGATGTAAGCGATAATACCGTAAACATCACTGATTCAGATAGTTTTCTCGTCATTGGCGGTCTCACGACTTCCGGCGACGCTTTCAACAACACAGTGATCTTAGGCGATGGCGGCCTCGCCACCTACGGAGTCATCGGCGGCTTGACTATGAGCGGCGACAGCTACGGCAATAAAATCATCTTTAAAGAAGCCGATGCTCAGGCGGATGCTCTCGGCGCCGGTCATACGCTGGACGGCAGCGCTTACAACAATACCGTGGAAATGTCGGACGGCATCATCACCGGCAGCGGCGTCACCGGCGGCAGCAGCACCAATGGCGAGGTTTATGACAACACCGTCACCATCACAGGCGGCAGCATGCCCGGTCCACCGGTCTCTCCCGAGCCTGGAATGATAGCGGCCGGCATGTCGGAACTGCACGGCGAGGTTTATAATAATACGCTTAATATTTTCGGAGGCGAACTAGGGACGACCAACCCGATTCTTGTCGCCGCCGGCGTTTCTTTCAGTTCCTCGGTACGCAATAACGTCACCAACATAACCGGCGGCGAGGTTATCGGCGGAGAGGCATTCGAAATGGTTGGAGTCTACGGCGGTTTTACCTTAACAGGCGACGTCACCGGAAATGTCCTCAATATTAAAGGGGGATACGCAGAAGGGGATATGTCGGCCGGTTTGACTTTTGATGGAACCGCTTCCGGAAATTACTTCAACATCTCAGGCGGGGAACTGTCAGGCGGCTATATCGCCGGTGTGAATGTCGGCGTTGATATGACGATATTTATGTCATCCGGCGGCACTAGCATAGTCGCTACTACAGCTGGCGACGCTTTCGACAATCATTTGACGATCTCCGGCGGTCATCTGACCGCAGCAAACATGGTCGGCGGCAATACCTTTTTTGCCGGTTCAGCCTACCGCAATACAGTCCACATCACCGGCGGAGAAATAGAACATGATCCTTCAAGCTTTGCAGTGATCGCAGGCGGTTTCGCTTTCCGCGACGCCTACGAAAATGAGGTGATCATATCTGGCGGCAAGCTCACCGGCTCCGGTTCTATGGGCATAGTTATATACGGCGGCGGAAGCAATAACGCCGACACCCAAAACATCAACAATACAGTGCAAATATCCGGCAACACTCTCTTCGGGACGGTCAGCATATACGGCGGGTATTTTTATGACTTTTCCTCATATCCAGGATTTGGCCCTTTAATGACGACAGTTTTCACACCTACACCGGATTTAGACCTTTTTACCGGCAACACCTTAAAGGTCTGGAATTACGCCGGGGAAAAAATAACCGAAATAGCTAATTTCCAAAACTATGATTTTGTGCTGCCTGGTTCTCTGAAAAACGGCGAAGTGGCCTTATCCGTCGGCAGCATTGCTTTCGGCAACGGCTCCAACGCCGACAGCGTGGTCTCTGCGCTCAACATCGACGGCGGCGGCTCCGCGTTAAACATCAACGACAAAGTAGTCTTAATCCGTAGCGATAGTCCAATCAACACCGCCGCCAACAACACCATCACCTACGATCCGGTGATTCACGGTCGTAAAGGCGCTTTAGTCGATTACGAATTCGAATTGGCTATTGACGGCGCTGATTTGGTGGCCAGAGTCGCTGACGCCGCCGTAAATCCTCAGAGCAAAGCGCTTCCTGAAGCCTTTATGGCGGGTCTTGCGTTGGTCAACCAAGCTAATGACGTTTTGGCCGGTGAAGGACTAAGTCAGGCGGTTTCCAGCGCAATGGCCGGCGTCGGCGGTTTTAGCGGGTTCGCCGCGACTTCCGGAAGCCATTCGCGTTTTAAGACAGGCTCCCATGTGGACCTCGACAGCTTTTCTCTTTTGATCGGCTTGTCCAAGGCTTTGGCGCTGTCCTCAAATCACCTCGTCATCGGCGCTTTCATCGAGGCCGGTCTTGGCGAATACGACTCCTACAACGACTTCGCCAACGCTCCAACCGTCAGAGGCGAAGGCGACACCAAATACCTCGGCGGCGGTCTTCTTGCTCGTTACGAATTCGCTGAAAGCTCAAGCGGAAAGGCTTATGTGGAAGCTTCAGCTCGCTTCGGGAAAATCGACATAGATTTCTCGTCGCGCGATCTGTCCGCAAACATCGGCGGACTCGCCAGCTACGAGTTCGATACGCCATATTATGGAATCCATCTCGGTGGCGGATACGATTTTGCGGTAAACGATCGCGTCAACTTGGATTTGTACGGCAAGTATTTCTGGACAAGGCAAGAAGGCGATTCAGTGGTCACCTCCAACCACGATAGGGTCGTCTTCAATGATGTCGACTCCCATCGCATCCGCGTTGGAGGCAGGTTGTCGTATAAAGTCAGCGAACTTATTCATCCTTATTTCGGTCTGGCTTACGATCATGAATTCGACGCCAAAGCCACGTCATCCGTTTACGGACTCGCCATCCCCGCTCCCAAGCTTGAAGGCGGCACGGGCATCGGAGAATTGGGGTTAGAGATTAGACCGGCTAACGGAAAAGCGGCTTTCGGCTTTGGAGTTCAAGGTTATCTGGGTAAGCGGGAAGGCGTTTCAGGCTCCTTGGAACTGAAGATTCTGTTCTAAAACAGCCTATGGCCTAATCGCTTGAATCAGTCGGCGATTAAAAAGGCGGAAGTCGGTATCATGCTTGTCATGGACCGGCTTCCGCCGAATTTTTAGGATGCGCGTCAACAGCAAAATGGATATTTTGATTTTTTATAATATAAAATTAAAAGCATAATATATAGTTTTAGATTTTTTGGGCGCATTTTCGGCTTTAGGAGCGTCTAAAGAAATTATCTCGTTTTCGGTTATATTTTTGATTCGGCTTCCAGTTCTGGTTTTGTTCGGCTTTCAATTTCAGTCGCGCCCTGGCGCTTCCAAGCCTTTCAGCCATATTTCTTCTACACGTCAAAAAAAATCTCCTTTTTAGACTTAACGTTTGAACCAAATTCTGCTAGCATTTTGAGGCTAAGAAATGATATTTTTCGGCAATGACGTTTTCGTCGC
>JAISZP010000263.1 GCA_031269135.1 Deltaproteobacteria bacterium
AGACGGCTGAAGAGGCTTTTGGATTCGTAAGAAAATTATACAGTCTAAATCCTTTTGACCCTGTAGCCGCAAAATTGCGTCATTATACCACAGGCTCACAAAGCGGTAAAATTTTCTAGTTCTGATAAAGATCTGAGGCCGTCGAATTGAAAACTGCTCAGTCAAACAATCGCCCTGTTTCAGTTGTCGGATGCCGACACCGCAATATGCCCGAACTATAAGACGACCACACTGCAAGACGACCGCGCTGCAAGGCAACCACACTGAAAGACGACCGCGCTGCAAGACGACCACACTCAAGATGCTTGGGGATTTTCCCGGCAGTGGATCTCGTCATGTTTTGACTGCACAGCAATTTTGAAGAATGTCGAGATGTTTTAAACGGATATAAGGCTGTAGTCATATCGTAAAAGTAATTATATCAATAATACAATTATTGCAACAGGTTTAAGCTTTATTTTACTTGATATACGGCTCAAATTGCTTTATAATACTGATAAAGCATACTATATAGAAGAAAATTTACCTCTTGGTTAGTGTTCGATTCTCGTAAAATAAATTTGACGATAACAGTCAATTTTGACCAAAATTGAAAAGTAATCGAAAATATCGACTGTTAGCCTGTTTTTGCTGAGTTTTCTTTAATTATTGAAATTGTTAAGCTTGCACAGCAAGTGAAAAAAAGGTAAAATTTATAGGTAAATGAATGCTCATTTGTGGCTTTATAGTGGGCTTATTGTTTACCCTTGAAGCAAAAATCGAAGTGAGTTTCTAATCAGCAAGGGTCTTATCCCTTGCTTTCAGGGCGATCCTTGCAAGGGCGATCCTTGCGAGGGCGATCCTTGTTCGGGCGTTCATTGTCCGGGCGATCCTTGTCCGGACTATGGATTATAAAGCGACTTTCATTCTACAACCTTCGGCTTGAAGGGAGCGGCTTCCGACTACAATTTGCATATCTTTGAACTCCGGTCGTCGTAAGCCGTTTTCCGCCGCAATCATTTCAAGTCCCCTCATTGCCGGGAACTTCACCGCCAAGCCGGGAGAACTTTGGATAACATATTTCCTGCCTATGATTTCTAAAGGTCGCACATATTTTTCACCGCTGTTGTCTCTTGCGACGGCTTTGTTGATCGTCTTGACGGCGTTCGCCGGGACGGGTCTATGCGCTTCGGACGACGACGTCGTCGAATCCAAGGTCAGCGCCAGGAAATTTGATTCCTATAGAGATATCCCAGGAGTCACCGAGCAAGACGTAATGGCGGTGGAAAACCTTAAAGCCAATCGGGCTTATTTGGTTTATGGCGTCCCATTTTCCACCGAAGCCTTTCTGGGTCATGACGGTAAAATCCACGGTTTTTCCGCGCATTTTTGCGCTTACCTTTCGGATCTCTTCGGCATTGAAGTCCAGCCCAGACTTATGGACTGGGACAAGCTCATAGAAGGAATGACCCACGATACCGTGGACTTGGTCGGTGAACTCTCCATCACCCCTGAGAGGCTGCAGTTTTTGTTCATGACCCAGCCGATCGCCGAAAGAGCCATCAAGTACATGCGTATTAAGGACTCGGCGCCGCTTTACGAACTCACGAGAAAAACAACCAAACCTTTGAAGTATGCGTTCATAGAAAATTCGACCATTATAGAGCTTTTGCAGACCAACGCCCCAGAGCAATTTTTGGTGACCGAGGTTCAAAGCGAGGACGAGGCTTACCAGCTTCTGAAGCAGGGAGAAATAGACGCCTTCATCGGCGAGGCCACCGCTGAAGCCGCTTTCGACAAGTTTCCCGATGTCGATACTTTCGACTATATCCCCATTCTCTACTCCGACGTTTCTCTGGCCAGCAAAAATGAAGAACTCATCCCGATAATAGACGTCTTTCAGAAGGCTCTCGACGCCGGCATCCAAGGGTATCTTGTCGAGCTTTATAATGCCGGTCACGCCGAATACCGCCACTACAAGTTTTTTTTAAAACTCGCCCCGGAGGAACTGGAATTCCTGCAAGCGAAAATCGCCGCGAACGAACCGATAATCTACGCCTCCGAGTACGACAACTATCCGTTATCGTTTTATAACGAAATGGAAAAAGAGTTCCAAGGGGTGGCCATAGACGTTTTGGATGAAATAACCAGGATTACGGGTCTGACTTTTAAGCGGTGGAACGACAGGCCGGTCGAGTGGAGCAAGGTTTTGGAGGCCTTGGAGAACGGGGAATGCTCGATGGTCACCGAACTGATCAAGTTCGACGACATAAAAGATCGTTTCATCTGGGCCAATTCCCGGTATTCCACCGATAAATACGCCCTTATCTCCAAAACGGAAACTCCCGACAGGCAAATAAACGAAGTTCTCTATTCAAAGGTGGGCTTGGTGGAGGGCACCGGTTGGACCAACGCGTTTTTTAAATGGTTTAGAAACCATAAGAACACCGTGGTTTATCCTTCCGCGAGAGACGCCTTCAAGGCCCTTGAAGAAGGGGAAATAGACCTTTTTATGGGCACGAGAAATTTAAATCTCAGCATGACCAATTTTATGGAGCAGCCCGGCTTTAAAATAAACGTCAACTTCAATTACACATACGATTCTCTGTTTGGTTTCAACGAAAACGAGACTATGCTTTGCTCCATCATCGATAAGGTCATTCCTCTCACCGACGCCGAAAACATAACGGAACGATGGCTTCAACGCAACTTCGACTACAGAGGCAAGATCGCCCGCTCAAGAGTTCCGGTCCTGTTCGGTTTCATTTTAATGCTGTTCCTGTTGCTCTCTCTTTCTTTCCTGTTGATGAAGAAATACATCGGCGACAAGGCCCGCTTGGCCAGAATAGTCAACGAAAGAACAGCGGAACTTTTGGTTCAAACCCAAGAAGCCACCAAAGCCTCTAAAGCCAAAGGCGAATTTTTGGCCCGCATGAGCCATGAAATCAGAACTCCCATGAACGCCATCATCGGCATGGCGGAATTGGCCCTGCGGGAAGAGCCGCCTGAAGAAACCGCCGAGATGATCGGCAACATCAAGAGCGCCGGCGCTTCTCTTCTCTCGATAATCAACGATATATTGGACTTTTCCAAAATCGAGTCCGGCAAAATGGAGATCAACAACTCGGACTATCACCTGGGTTCGTTGATTCAGGACGTCATAAGCGTCATAAGCGCCAGGATTTTGGGCGCTCATTTGGAGCTGTTCATCGAGATCGACGCCAATATTCCCGCGACCCTCCACGGAGATGAAGTTAGACTCAGACAGATCCTGTTTAATCTTCTAAGCAACGGAGTCAAGTATACCAAAGAGGGGTCGGTGACCTTACGCTTGGAAGCGATGCTGGTTCCTGACTACGAGAGAGACTTCCAGCTTGAAGACCATGGAGACGGCCGGAGCGACGACCTTGGAAACGGCCCGATCGGCAACCTTGGAGACGACGCCAAGGGCCGTAAAGCTAACCCTTTCTCGGCCCTGCCGACTTTACCTGACAAGCATTTAAATCCGCCTGAGATAATTTTGAAGGCCTCGGTCATCGACACAGGGATCGGCATTAAGCAGCAAGATATGGGTAAACTTTTCGGGTCCTTCAGTCAGGTGGATACGGAAAAAAACAAGGGGATAGAGGGGACTGGACTGGGGCTGGCCATAAGTAAAAATTTAGCCCTCTTGATGGGCGGGGACATATGGGTAGAAAGCGAATATCAAAAGGGGAGCGTTTTTACCGTAACCGTCAGGCAGACTATCGCCGACGCCTACGTGCCGCTGACGACCGTAAAGGAACCTAAAAAATCCAGGACGCTTTTTTGGGATCCCAATCCCGCCAACGCCGAAGCCTTATGCTATGCCCTGGAAAGCCTGGGGGTGGACTATACTCGCCTGACCTACCTCGGAGAGTTCAAAAGCGCGCTGAGGTCCAATAAATTCGATCATGTCGTGGCGCCCTTCAAGGCGGCTGATTCCGTCCTCTCGACCTTGGAAGAAGTCGGCGGCGCGGCTAAACCTTCATTCATTCTAAACTTCGGAGAAAAAGGCGTAAAGAAAAAAGGCGCCCGCTTCATCCAAAAACCCTTGTACTGCGTGCCGATAGCCAACGTTTTAAACGATGTGGAAGAAACGAAGGGTTCGAGAGACAGGAAACGCGGGGTAAGCATCCTGGCGCCGGATGCCGTCGCCTTGGTGGTGGACGACATTCCCATCAACTTGAAAGTCGCCAAAGGTCTCTTGTCGCCGTTTAAACTCAGGGTAGACACGGCCGAGTCCGGCCTAATAGCCATAGAACTCGTCAAATCCAACCGCTACGACATCATTTTTATGGACCACATGATGCCCGGCATGGACGGCATAGAAACGACCCAGCAAATAAGGCAGCTCCCTGAAGGCAAAGATATCCCCATCATCGCCTTGACGGCCAACGCCATAGC
>JAISZP010000276.1 GCA_031269135.1 Deltaproteobacteria bacterium
TTCGCTGCCGTCAATCGGCGCCCATCTATAAGACCCGTCTATAACGCCCTTCTATAACTTACCCAACGAGAACCTACCCAACGAGCGCTTATCTCTGAGCTCGCCTCTTAAACGGCTCCCCTACCGGGAGCCTTGGCGGCTCAGGCAGGTTCTTAATATTCGTCGTCGTCATCGTCAAAGTAATCATCATCGTCGTCATCGTCATCTTCATCTTCGTCGTCGTCATAGTAATCATCGTCGTCATCGTCGTCGTCATCGTCGTCATCTTGGAAATCTTCGAGGATAAACTCGTCGTATTCATCTCTGCTCATCAAGTTGTCGTACTCGGGCATCGAGCTGACGGCCATTCGGATGAGCCAACCTTCCTCGTAAGGGTCTTCCATGATGGCCTCCGGAGAGTCCAAGACATCTTCATTGACCGCTAAAACTTCGCCGCTGATGGGCGCCAGAAGCCTTATAGCTCCCCCTTGATTATTATAAGTGATGCGACCAAACTGTTCATCTTTGGAAAAATCTTCACCATCTCCAGGGAGGCGGATTTTAATCAGTTCTTCAAGATCTCTCAGCGCCTCTTCCGTAAGTCCAATGGTGGCGTGGTTATCGTCGTCAATGCGCACCCAGAGGTGGTCGGGCGAATATTTAAGTGCGTGCAGGTCCACTTTTGCCTCCTAGAGTTCCGAGTTTTTTTGCAACCCGGTTCCACGAATAATTTTTTTGATCAAACCATAATGACCGCTAGGCTTGAGCCTAGCGGACGAATGCGTATATCTTCATCGAAAGTCTTGATTTCATATGACCGAGGGACGGCTCTCCTAAACTTGCAGAGCGCCGCATATCGTTAAAATCATACTATTTGTCTCGTGATTAAAGACAAAATTCAACGTTCTTTGTCGGACTAGTTTTTTGCAAGACTATGTTCTTTGTCGAACTAGGTATTTTGCAAGACTAGGCTCTTTGCAAGACTCGTCCGCCGAACCATCGACCAATTTCGGAAGCAGGCGAACCCTTTTCGGAAACCGGCGAGCCTGTTTCGGCAGCAGGCGGCTTAGGCAGCGGCGGTTTCAAGTCGGAACGAAGTCCGAAAGGCGGCAGATCGCCTTTCAGAGTCGCATAATGCTGTTCCAAGACTTCATACATTAACCAAGATAATATTTCAAGTAATTTTTTCTCTCGCTTGTCCAGCCTTTGGATAAGTACCGTCCTTATGGTATACTTAGCCCGTTTCAGCGAATGGGGCGATTTGCGGCGGTTGTTTTCTTTCCTTAAAATCGCCCTGAATCCGCCGCCTCCACTTTCACCGCCGTTTCACCTTTTGGAAAAAAAATGCAGCTACTGTCCCGGATTCTGGAAAACCTGAGAAACTCCCTGGCTTTCCTCACCTTAATTCCGATAGGTCAAAAAAAAATCTTATCCGACCAAGAGTTCGGGCGGTTGCCGGGTTATTTCCCGTTGGTCGGCCTCTGTATCGGCGTCTTGACGCTGGTTTTGGCGTTGATGATCGAGTTCGTCAATCTGCCTAAAGCCGTCATCGCCATATTTTTAGTCGCCTTTCAGGTGATATTGACCAGAGGCTTTCATTTAGACGGCTTAGCCGACACCGCCGACGCCCTCTTGTCTCATCGATCTATCGAGAGAAAACTGGAAATTCTCAAAGACAGCCATCTGGGGACCTTTGGAGTGCTGGCCATCGTCTTGGACGTCTTATTGAAAGCGTCGCTCTTGGCCAGCCTGGAAAACGCTCAAGGGGGGATCCCGGCCTCCGCGCTCCTTCTTTTCCCGATCTGGGGACGCCTGGCCGCCTCAGTGGTCGCGGCGACGTCCACTTACGCTCGTCCGTCGCCGGGGCTGGGCTACAATATGGTGGCGCACTCCACCAATAAGGATTTGGCCTTCGCCGTGTTCACCACCGCTTTCATTTCCATTTGGTTCGGACCTCTAAACCTTCTTATCGCGGCTATCGTCGCCTTATTTGGAGCCGCTCTGGTCTGGGTATGGAAAAAAGCCTTAGGAGGCGTCACCGGAGATCTTTTAGGCGCTTCGGTGGAGTTGGGAGAAATCTTCTCACTCATACTCTTTAGCATCCTTTTTAAAATTTAGAGTTGGTTAAACTCCATATTTAATCTTACTTAAATAATATAGTGGTAAAGAAATGTCAATTGAAAATTTAGATGCCTCTAATCTCGCCCTTATTGACGCTGAAATACCTGTCATCATAGGCGACGGGGTCGGCCCGGAGATCTGGGCCGCCACCGAACCGATCTTGACCAAGGCGGCGGCGCTTTCCGGCAAAAAACTCGCCTTTTTCGAGATCCTGGCCGGCGAAAAGGCCTTTAAAGAAACCGGCTCGCACCTTCCCGAGCAGTCCCTTGAAGCCATAAAAAAGAGCCGCATAGCCCTCAAGGGTCCTTTGGCGACTCCGGTAGGCAAAGGAATTCGGAGCCTCAACGTCGCCATCCGCCAAAAGCTCGATCTCTACGCCTGCGTAAGGCCCGTCAAATGGATAGAAGGAGTCCCGAGTCCCGTCAAAAACCCTTCCCATGTCGATATGATCCTCTTTAGGGAAAACACCGAAGACGTCTACCAGGGTTTGGAATGGGCCGCCTCGAGCGAGCAGGCTCAAGATCTGATAAATTATGTGAAGCAGCGCTTCAACGTCTACGTTCGTCCCAATTCGGCCATCGGCCTCAAGCCCATGAGCGAATTCGGCTCCAAAAGACTTGTCCGCATGGCCCTGAAGTGGGCTCTTAAAGAAAAAAGAACCAGCCTCACTCTCGTCCACAAAGGCAACATCATGAAGTTCACCGAAGGGGCTTTCAGAACGTGGGGCTACGAGTTGGCCGACCAGGAGTTTCCCGGCTTGACCGTCGCCGAATCCGAGGCCGCCCAAGGAGATACGCGCTTAATCGTCAAAGACCGAATCGCCGACAACATGTTCATGCAGTCGCTTCTGCGCCCGGCGGAATATAGCGTTCTAGCCATGCCGAACCTAAACGGGGATTATCTTTCGGATTGTCTGGCCGGTCAGATCGGCGGGCTGGGAATGGCCCCCGGCGCCAACATCAGCGACGAAATGGCCGTCTTCGAAGCCACCCACGGCACCGCTCCAAAGTACGTCGGTTTAGACAAAGTGAACCCCTCTTCCTTAATTCTCTCAGGGGCCTTCATGCTCCGATACTTGGGCTGGAACGAGGCGGCGGAGCTCATCCATCAAGCGCTGAAACGCGCCTTCGCCGAATCGATATACACTTACGATCTCGCCCGCCAAGCCGGATGCGTCGAACCGGTCAAATGCTCCGAATTCGGCCGGGCGGTTTTCGATCGCTTAAGCTGATTTTTTTAATTTCCACTTTTTTAAGGAGGCTGGGGAGGCCGAGTCTTGCTCTTCCAATCAAATTTATGCCAGACAATCTAACCATAAAGATCCTCAAATCGCATCTAGCTTACGGAAAGCTTGCCGTCGGAACGGAGATCGGCGTCTCGATCGATCAGACCTTGACCCACGACGCCACCGGTCAAATGGCCATGCTCCAATTCGAGGCCCTGGGATTTCCGGCCGTTGCGACGAAAAAATCTCTTATCTACACTGACCACAACATCCTCCAGGTCGGTTTCGAAAACGCCGACGACCACGCCTTTTTGGCCTCAGCCGCCAAACGATTCGGTCTATATTACTCCAAAACAGGCAACGGCATCTGTCATCAAGTCAATATCGAGCGTTTCGGCGTCCCCGGACAGACTCTGCTGGGCGCCGACAGCCACACCACCACCGGCGGAGCGCTGGCTCAGCTGGCCATCGGGGCGGGCGGACTCGACGTCGCGGTCGCCATGGGCGGGCGTCCCTTTTTCTTTCCAATGCCGCAGATCGTGGAGATAAACTTGACCGGCTCTCTGCCCCGGTGGTCGACGGCTAAAGACGTGGCCCTGGAGATTTTAAGAGTGCTTACGGTCTCAGGCGGACGCGGCAAGATATTGGAGTTCACAGGAGAGGCCCTATCGAGCCTTTCCGTGACCGACAGAGCGACCATCGCCAATATGAGCATCGAAACAGGGGCCATTACGGCCATCTTCCCATCCGACGAAAATACTCTGGATTTTCTGACCAGGCAGGATAGAGCCCAAGATTACTCGGAGCTCTCAGCCGATCCCGGCGCGACTTACGACGAGCGCCTGACCATAGATTTGTCCGCCATCGAACCCTTGGCCGCCTGTCCGCATTCCCCCGACAAAGTCGAAAAGGTCTCCAGATTGAAATCGGTCGTCGTCGACCAAGTCGCCATAGGCTCCTGCACCAACTCTTCCTACACCGACATGTTGACCGTCGCCTCAATCCTCAAGGGACGCAAAATCGCCCCATCCGTCAGCTTAATCATCGCTCCGGGCTCAAGACAGATCCTATTGGAACTTTCAAAAACCCAGGCCCTAGCCGATATGGTCGCCTCCGGCGCCCGCATCATGGAAGTCGCCTGCGGCTTTTGCAACGGCGTAGGGCAAGCGCCGAAAACTCAAGGAGTCTCCCTGAGGACCTCCAACCGCAATTTTCCGGGACGAAGCGGCACATCCTCGGCCGCTCTATACCTGGTGAGTCCGCAAACGGCCGCCGTATCGGCCTTAAGCGGGAAATTGACCGATCCCCGCGAATTCGGAGACCCTATCGAGATATCTTGGCCGGAGAGATTCGAGATAGACGACAGCCTCATAATCGCGCCCGATCCCCCAAATTCGAATGGCCCAATCATCAGAGGACCAAACATCGCGCCTCTGCCGAGATTTGAGGCCATCGCCGAAAAGGTGAGCGGCGAAATAATGCTCGTCTTATCCGACAACGTCACCACCGACGACATAATCCCGGCCGGAGCGCACATCTTGGCTCTCAGAGCCAATATACCGGCCATCTCCCGCTACGCTTTCCATCACATAGACCCTACCTACCATGAGCGCCAAAAGGCAGTCGGCTCGGGTTTCATCGTGGCCGGCGCCAACTACGGTCAGGGCTCAAGCCGCGAACACGCCGCTTTGGCGCCGCGCTACCTGGGTCTGACGGGAGTGATCGCCAAGAGCTTTGCCCGCATCCACAAAGCGAATCTCTGCAATTTCGGCATACTGCCTCTTGAATTCGTCGACCCGGGCGTTAAAGACGAACTTAAAAAAGGCGACGTTCTAGCCATCGAGGGACTCACAAACAAGTTAGTCGCAGGATCGCTTCTCACTGTGCTCGACAAAACGACCGCCAAAACCTTCGAGGTCAAATTAGACGTCTCCCCTCGACAAATGGAGATGCTTCTCAGCGGAGGACTCCTGGCGATGGAAGCCAAAAAGAAAGACGCATGAAAGACGCATAAAAAAAGAAAGATACATAAAAAATCAATATCAGCAAATCAAGACATGTAAAAATTGAGATAAGCAAAAAAATATACGTAAAAAATCATTAGTTTATTTAATGAATTTTTTTCAGTAAAGTTTTTCTTGCAATAAAAAGCGGTCGGCCTGCTATAAAAACTTAAGCGTATATGCCGCCTATGCCAAGACAGTCGCCGAGGTCCTAAAACAGCAAAAAATATAAAATTCTAAATTCTAAATTCTAAAAATCTAAAAGCGCGCGAAATTCAAACCTGACGGATGGAAACCCGCGCCTTCGCATGGAGTCCATATGCCGACATCAGTCATAGTATTCCCTGGTCAAGGAGGTCAGTTCGTAGGGCAAGGAGCCCAGTGGGCTGACGAAAACGCTCAGATCGCCGAATTATTCGATCTGGCTGAACAAATCACTAAACTGCCGATAAAGAAACTGTGTTTTCAAGGACCCATCAATGAACTGTCGGAGACTAAAAACCTCCAGCCGGCCATACTGAC
>JAISZP010000311.1 GCA_031269135.1 Deltaproteobacteria bacterium
CCCTTTATCCATAAATACGCGAAGTTGGTCATAGACACCAGGGGCGCTTTCCCGATCGGCGAAAACGTGATTAAAGCGTAGAGATAAGATGGGGTTTGGGGGCGTAGGTTAGGTTGGCAAGCTGAGAATCAGTCGGCTGAGAATACCAGCTAAGACCAGTGACTAAGATTATTAGCTAAGATCAGCAACTAAGATTATTAGCCAAGATTATCGTCTTGGATAAATATAAAAACTAAAATGATTTTGCTCAGCAAATGAGTGTGGGGATTTTTTCGCCTTTCTTTTGCACAGCGCTTTCTTTCTTTCTTTCTTGCTTGCTTTGCAATATTCAACAATAAGTCGTTCAGGGAAAGTTTAGCCCGCCGGGGCGTTCCGCCTAGAGCGGTTTATATGGAATGGTTTGTCTGGACTGGTTTATTTAGAGTGGTTTGTCTAGAGTTTTTATCTGGAGTTTTTTATCTGGAGTTTTTCGCCTAGCATGCTTTATCTAGATTGTAATATCTAGAACATAATAAAAGGCCGAGCGCCTTAACAGGAGATGAAGATGACAGCTGTCGCCGTCAAGTATAATCGCAAAGATCAAGCCTCAGTCGATACCTTAAGACTATTAGCGGTCGATATGGTCGAGACGGCTAAAAGCGGGCACCCGGGTCTGCCGTTGGGGGCGGCGCCGTTGGCCTATGTCTTGTGGACCAGGTTTTTGGTTCATGACCCCAAGGCGCCCAATTGGCCGAACCGAGACCGATTCATCCTTTCGCCGGGTCACGGTTCGGCCTTGATTTATGCTTTTCTGCATCTGGCCGGCTATGGTCTGACTATAGATGATTTGAAAAATTTCAGACAGTTCGGAAGCCCTACTCCGGGACACCCCGAGTATGGACACACCGCCGGGATTGAGGCCACCACCGGTCCTTTGGGTCACGGATTCGCCATGGGCGTCGGGATGGCTTTAGCTCAGAGAGTGCTTGCCGCTCGCTTCAATAAGCCGGGCTTCAACCTCTTCGACCACTATATCTACGCCATCGTCTCCGACGGGGATCTGATGGAAGGCGTCGCCTCCGAGGCGGCTTCTTTTGCAGGCGCCCAGGGGTTAAGCAAGCTCGTCTATCTCTACGACGACAACCACATCACCATCGAGGGCGGCACCGACATCACCTTCACCGAAGACGTCCGCTCAAGATTTCTAGCCTACGGCTGGCAAGTGATCGTCGTTTCGACCGGAGACGATCTGCCGGCGGTGCAGTTGGCCATAGAAAACGCCAGAGCGGAAAAAGAGAAACCGACTCTGGTGATGTGCCGCACCAAAATTGGGGCCGGAAGCCCCAAGGAAGGCACGGCCGGCGCTCACGGAGAACCTTTGGGTCCGCAAGCTCTCGCGGCGACGAGAGAACGCTACGGCTACGGGGATAAACCGCCTTTTTTCGTTGATGAAAGAGTAGCCGAAAATTTTCGGAAATACGCCGAATCTCATAGGGTCACAAGGACGAACTGGGAGAAATTATTGGCCGATTACGCCGTCCAATATCCCTCTGAGCATTCTGAACTTGCGCGAGTTCTTTCCAAAGAGCTTCCGGTTGAATTCGAAGATTTAAGCAAGCTGACTTTCGACAAAGGCGCAATCGCCACCAGAAACGCCTCCGGTACGGTCATAAACGCCATAGCGCGACTCGTCCCGGAATTCATCGGAGGGAGCGCGGATCTGGCGCCTTCCAACAAGACCATGATCAATGGCCAAGGGTCGCTTCTTGCTCTTTCTCCCACCGGCCGCAACATCCATTTCGGCATCAGAGAGCATGGCATGGGCGCCGTTTTAAACGGCATGGCCCTTTACGGAGGCTTAATACCCTTCGGCGGAACGTTTTTGGTCTTTTCCGATTTCGTGAGGCCGGCCATCCGTCTGTCGGCGTTGATGGGTTTAAAGGTCATCTACGTCTTTACTCACGACAGCGTCGGCGTCGGAGAAGACGGTCCCACCCATCAACCTATCGAGCACCTGGCTTCTCTGCGCATCATTCCGAATCTGGTCGTGCTGCGGCCTGCCGACGCTTACGAGACCTTGGCCAGCTGGAAGATAGCCCTCAAGCGTCAGGGTCCTAGCGCTTTGATTTTGTCGAGACAAAACCTTACCGTACTTCATCCGGACGACTTTCCGTCCGTCGTGGACGGGCCCAATCACGGCGGCTACGTCTTGAGGGATTCCGAAGGCGGAGAACCACAGGCGATTATCATCGCCACCGGTTCCGAGGTTTCCTTGGCCTTAAAAGCTCAAGATCTGCTGGCTTCCAAGATTCGGGTGAGGGTGGCGTCCATTCCCAGCTGGGAGATATTCGCTGGTCAACATAAAGACTACATCGATTCGGTGTTGCCTCCGAAGATTACCTGTCGATTGGGACTCGAGGCGGCCAGAGGTTTCGGGTGGGAGAGATTTTTGGGACCCCAAGGGGAGATGCTCTCCATTGAACGCTTCGGATTTTCGGCTCCGGCCGACCGCATTTTTGAAGAACTGGGTTTTACGCCTGAAAATGTGGCGGCCCGTATAGAGGCTCTTTTGTCGAAGTAGCCGAAAGTCCCGCAGCGTGAGCCGAAACGAATCTTTTATCCGAACAGTCTTGGAGTACTTCGAGCGGACTTACCCTGACGCTCGTTGCGGATTGGAATTTCAAAATCCCTACCAGCTCTTGGCGGCGACGATTCTCTCGGCCCAGTGCACGGACAAGAGAGTCAATCTGGTTACTCCAAGCCTGTTTCGAGCCTT
>JAISZP010000312.1 GCA_031269135.1 Deltaproteobacteria bacterium
CTGGAAGTAGGTGAACTGCGTCACTTCCATGCCGTCGAGCCAGACTTCCCAACCTATGCCCCAAGCGCCGAGAGTCGGCGATTCCCAATCGTCTTCCACAAAGCGGATGTCGTGCTCCAAAGGGTCGATGCCCAGCGCTTTGAGGCTGTCGAGATAGAGTTCTTGGGATTTTTGAGGGGAGGGCTTCAGCAGAACCTGAAATTGGTAGTAGTGTTGCAGGCGGTTGGGGTTTTCACCGTAACGGCCGTCGGTGGGGCGGCGAGAGGGCTGAACATAGGCTGTGCGCCAGGGTTCAGGGCCTAAGCTGCGAAGCGTCGTTGCGGGGTGAAAGGTGCCGGCGCCGACCTCCATATCGTAGGGCTGCTGGATCACGCAGTCGTAGTCTGACCAGAACCTGGTTAAGGCCTGGACCACCTCCTGAAAGGAGAAGGGGGTCTTAGTGCTCATAGAGGCAGTCTCCTTGGGCATGAGCTTTCCGCCAAAGCTTTGGGCGGATTTTTCTTTGCCCTGAAAAAATGCTGGGCAAGTTCAAGTCGCTTGACGAAGGCAAGCGGCTTGTTTGATTGGCCGCTGTCGCCATAGCTGAAAGCGGGCCATAATGAAAAAGCGAATAGGTCTTAGCTGGTTGAACAAAAAATAAGGCAAAAAAGGCATGTCATGAAGCTTGTCATGAACTTATTGGATTTAAAGGCGCAATTGAACCTCTGCCGTCAGCGGGATACTTTTGAACACAATTATGCTTTTGGCAAATTATACTATTGATGGAACAAAAATCAAAGAGCCTATCTTAAAGAACCTATCTAAAAAAGCCATCCCAAAACTTTTCGGACAGTCCCTCCAAAGAGCCTATAACGGAGCCGACAAGAAAAGGACTAAAAGCTCGGCTGGAAAATCATAAAATATAGCGTTGAAATAATGACTGTCGCGGCTCGATGGAATAACTGCCCTGACTCGATAATGACAATCATGGAGTGATAGAATAATTGCCTTGACTCGATAACGACAGTCATATATCAATGGAATAACTGTCATGTCTCGATAATGACAGTAATAGATTAATGGAATAATTATCGCGGCTCGATAGAACAACAGTCACGGCTTGATGGAATAAATTTTCTCATTTTCATCTTCTTCCACCGTATCTATTGCTGCGGCGGCCGGGTTTTGCGGAGCGACCCGCAGGGTAGGGAGCAGTTCGTCTTCAGACTGGCCAGTCGGCGCGACAGTGTCGGAATGATGGTGGAAAGACGGAGCATCTTCTATTATATTTCCGCCCAGTCCGTCGCCTTCAACGGCGATAGGCGTGGCTGCGGGATCCAATCTTCCGGCGGCCGTCCATGGGTCGAGCGGAGGACCCCATTTTTCCGGGTCTGTTTCCAGTCGGGCCAAGGCCATGCGCCTTTGAGTCCCTTTTATCGGCGGAAAGTAGCGTCTAATGGCGCTTAAGCCCTCTTTGGAGGCGATGTTTATGCGGTGCGCTCCAGCCTTGGGAGTCGCTTGATATAGCCATATGGCGCCTTGAAGGTCGACGTGAAGCAGGCCTACGTGGTAATAAGCAAGGCCGGATTTCAGACGCCTTTCAGGTTTGGATATGACCAGAAGATAGACGTTGGGGGCAGGGAGCTGCTTGAGAAACGGCTCAAAGTCGTCGCCGTTGATGTCGATTCCCAAGCCCATTGGGCGGTTGGAGGGGGATTGGTCGAGTTTGTCTTCTTGCGGCGTCGGCAACAGCTCTTGCTGCTTGACTTTGGCTAGGTTTAGGAGCAGATCCAACCCGAAATCCCAGTCCTGACCAAGGGGAGAATCAAGACCGCTGTCTTGGTCGCGGTCGAAGGAAGCCTCTTGGAGAGTGATGTTTCTGCCTAATAATAATCGCGCGGCTTCCAGGAGAAAGCCGCTGCAGTTCAGGCCAGGACTCTCTAAGGTCGTTTGAGGCTGCTTCCAGGTAGTCCAGCGACCGTCGTCGGAGACTACCCCGTCGGCTCGGTAAGGTATCTTGAGGAGGACATTTAGAATGTTTTCGACGCCTTCTTCCGAGGGAAGAGTTATCGTCGGAGGGAGAGGCGGAGGCGTAGCGGGCTGGGCTAGGATTGGACGGACGCCGACGATGGCTGCGGCGATTGTTACAGTTAGGGCTATAGTGATGGCTGCAGTGAGGGATATCACCGGCAAGAATTTTTTCATGGCTGAGATTCAGAGCTTTCTTCGGTCGCCTCTGAATTCTCCGGCGGATCTGTTGGAGTTTGGTCTGTTTCAGCCAGGTCTTGTTCAACCTGATCTGCTTCAATCTGGTCTTGCTCAACCTGATCTGCTTCAAGCTGATCTTGTCCAGTCTGGTCTGTTTCAGCTTGATCTTGTTCAACCTGTTCTTTTTTGGCCCGAACTTTCTTGGCGGAATCTTTTTTGGCCTGGCTTTTACGGCCCTTAGCTCCCGGCGTTTTTGCGTCGGGGATAGGCTCCGGCGGTTCATCCGGCGCGAATTCTTTAAAGTGAGGGTGCGCCGTCCAATAGATGATGCGGGCGCAATTGGGGCAGACCAAAAGTTGTTCGGTCTTTTGGAGTTCATTGAAGAGCTGCGGCGGAATGCTCAGGCGGCAGCTTTGGCAAAGGCCTTTAGTCACAGGGGCCATGGCTTGACCGTTACGGTTTTTGGCCACAGTTTGATAGCGGCTTAGAAGGTCCTGGGGAATAGTCTCAAGAGACGTTTCTCTGGCCTTCAACGTCTCGGCGAGGTTTTTCTTTCCATCTTCTACGGTCGATGTTATGACCTGGGATTTTTCCTCAAACAACTTTTCTTCAGATTCAAGCCGCTCCTGCAGACCAGGAAGCTGGGTCCGCAATTTTTCGTCTTCGTCCATCAAGGTTAGGAGAACATCATCGCAATTGGTCGCCAGAGCGGCGATATTATCGGCTTCTTTGAGAACGGCCCGATACTCTTCATTGTTTCGGGCCTTGAGTTGTCTGGTCTGATTGATGGTTTTGCGGTTGGACAGATCGGCGCTCTCAGCTTCCAATTCCCGGCGGCGTTTTGAGTTTTCGCTGATTTTCTCTTTCAGCGCATCCACATCGGACTTCGCCGTCTCTAAAGGTTGTCGAGCCTGCGCCAGCTTTTCAGGGCCTTGATCGACCACTTGTCGCCAGAGTTGGATTTTGTTGTCTAAGTCTTGTAGGGCGATGAGTTTAAGGATTTTTTCCTTCACATGGGACTCCAGCGGGAGAATCGCCAATCCTAGTCATTGGCGGGTGTTCGTCTAAAACGGTGATGCGGATTTGTCGGCCTGCAGCGGCGATTTCTTCGGTCAGTTTTTTTTGCAGCAGAAACATCGAGGGTCTCTCGGTCTCGAAGTGTCCGGCGGCCAAAGTAGGCAGACCGATTTCGAGCGCTAAAAGAGCCTGGTGGTGACTGAGTTCTCCCGTTATCAGCAGCTCCGCGCCAGCCGCCTTGGCGTCAGAAACATAACTTCCGCCGGAGCCGGGCATGAGGGCCACCGTAGATGCGGGATTGGGAGCATCGCCTATCCAGTAGCCGTTTCGGCCAAGCGCTTGGGCAAGAAACTCTTTGGCCGGCCTGGGAGGATCCCATCGGCCGATTAAGCCGAAACCTGTTTCGACGGTTTCTATCGGATAGAATTCAAAGGCGGGTTTTTCGTATGGGTGGACGCTCATGACGGCTCTATGGACTTGGTCTCTGAGCTGGGGGCGCAGAATCAGCTCCAACCGAACTTCATCGGTTTGATGGGCCTGTCCGGGCGTTCCCGAGAAGGGATGGCCGTCCGCAGGAACGGTGAATCCGCCCTGACCGGCGCTCTGAAAATAGCATTCTTTGTACTCGCCGATGGTCCCGGCCCCAGTGCTGAAAATGGCTTTCCTGAGGATCTGGAGGTGACTTTGCGGGACAAAGACCACTAGTTTCAGAAAGTTTTGCTTGCACAATTCCAAAGGCCCAATCTGTTTCAGTTGGATAAGTTCCGCCAAAGCCTGGGGCACTCCCGCCATATCCCAGTTGGTATGGACGGAAATCACCGAAAGTCCGTTGGATAAAGCCCAGCAAACGGCGGCTGTGTTTGGATTGCTGGAGTCTAATCGCTTGAGTGATTTAAAAATTAGAGGGTGATGGGTGATCAAAAGCGAATGGTTGGATTGGCGGGCCTTTTTTAAGTTTTCCAATGTCGGGTCGAGGGCTAAGGCGATTGAATCAATCTCAGCCGAGCTGTCGCCGACTTGAAAGCCGCAGTTGTCCCAATCCGCCGCTAAACTAAAAGGGGCGATATGGTCGAGCATCGAGACGATATCTTTGACTTTCATATTTTGGGCCTGTTGCTTTTAAAATAGATGCGGAGACGAAATAAGCGGCTATAGTGCGAATAAGCATTCAGCAAGCTGTCGTAATAAATTTTTAAGGCCTGTTTTTATTTGGTAATGTTAGTTTGACTTAATTGTCAGAGGTAAAAATTAATATGATTATCTATGATAGTTGTCTTGTTATGTGGATAGTTGTCTTGTTATATGGATAGTTATCTGGTTATATGGATAATTATCTGGTTGCGTTGATAATTGTCTGATTGCGTGAAGTTGAATGAAATCGTCCACTTAGGATTAAAGAAAGATAACGCTTAAAAAATATTGCAGCTTATTTTTGAATCAACGACAGGCAAAGGCTTTTCCGGAAAAGGAAAAGACCGCCTGCAAAAGGGGCGGTCTTGTTATGGCGAGCTTGGGTTAGGTTCCTCCGTAGCGGGGGCTGCCCAGTAAGTCATTTGGCGATGCCGTATTATTTGTTTTTCCATAAATTTTGATTTCCCGCTTTGAGGTCGGTTCCCGTTTAAATGCCGGTCAGTTATCGGGTTAATGGTTCAGTGTCGGGTTGCGGCTCAGTATTTGGGTTATAGCTCGGTACTGGGTTATAATTCAACGACAGGTCATGTTTCAATACATGGTTATGTTTCCGTACAGGGTTATGTTTCCGTACTCGGTTACAGCTGAAAAATAATAGTTTCTTTCGGCGCTCGCTTGTTTTGATTTCCTTGGTTCAGAGATTTTTTGGGGATTAATAAACCCGCTCCAAGGCTTCCTATGGAACGGGTTTATAGGGAAAAAATATTCTAATCAAAAATATTACACCAAAGACCAAAAAAAAGCAAGCAAAATCTTGAGAGCCTTGAGAGACGGTAGATTCGCTAGATCCGTCAGATCCGTCAGCTCCGTTAGAGCCTTGAGATCCGTTAGAGATTAGCCCAGTGACCC
Source organism: Deltaproteobacteria bacterium (assembly GCA_031269135.1). Lineage (GTDB taxonomy): Bacteria > Desulfobacterota > Desulfarculia > Adiutricales > Adiutricaceae > JAISZP01. The sequence continues at coordinate 5,245 of JAISZP010000312.1, forward strand.
AAAACTCTCTTGAAAAAACAAGCCTGGACTTATTCGAAGGCTACGCCAAAGTGATGACCGAAACCTCCGATTCAGGTTTTTAAGATTTAAATTTTTTGCAAAATAATAAACAAATCTAAATTTGCGACTAAAATTTCAGAGTTTAACAGGCTATAAGATATTTATTGTTTAGATTATGTTGTTTAATATATAAAATAATTGGTTTAATTCTATGTTAATGTAGCCTATACGATTTATTATCTGGGATGATGCATTTGATATACGATTTAATCAAGTCTTTAAGGATGATTTACGATGATAAGTTTAAAGAAAATGTCTCATGTCTTGACTTTTATTTGCGTAATATTTATTGTTGTATGTTATCATCAATCAATCGCCGAGGCTTTAGAGCCTCAAAAGGAGTTTATGAACAGCCTGGGGATTGAATTCGTTCTCATTGATGCGGGTTCGTTTCAAACGGGTCAGGACACTAACTTTGAACAGGAGTCCGTCCAACAGTCTCCTCGCCGCGAGGTAGCCATAAGTAGGCCGTTTTATCTGGGGAAATTTGAACTCGCTCAGGCTCAGTGGGAGGCGATCATGGGGCAAAATCCAAGCCATTTTAAGGGACTGAACAATCCAGTGGAGCAAGTGTC
>JAISZP010000305.1 GCA_031269135.1 Deltaproteobacteria bacterium
GGGATTGATTTCCATTTTAGCCTAAATTCGCTCGTTAGGCAATAGAATGGAGAAAAGCCGCTGCGAATAAATGTCAAATCGATTGCGGCATATATTGCGCGAAAGCTTCCAATCCTTCACGTTGAAATGGATCAAGGCCAGGCGGCTGGGATGAGCGAGGTCGAACAAACTGTCGATCCTAGGCGCAAGCCGACCTATACATTTCCCAAGTCGTCTCAGGGTTGACGGCGATCCAAAAAATGCCGTCATCGGGATTGATCGAAGCGCAAAAAGCCCTAAAATCGGCAAACTAGAAAATATTTTGTAAATGATTCCAATCAGTTAAAAACTAAAATTTTCGTAAAATGGGGTTTTTTCACCGCGATCGGGATTGCCTTTGACTTGATTGCCGTTCTAGGCTTTTGTCCAGACAGGCCTGAAGCTCGAAAAAAATCTAGATTGTGAGACAACTCTTGCATGATAAGCATCATATATAGGCATTATAATACAATATTTTAAAAATTAAATAAAATATTAGAAAAAAATTACCTCTATTTCTTAATTTTTTTGTACTAAAAAAAGTATTCTTTTTATAAATCAAGAATTACTAAGCAGTCTTTTAGATATACTTTTTATTTATGCAGAACATTACGAAAAAAAATATGTTTTTTTAAATAAATCTCGACATTATCAGGTTTTCATCTTAAAATAATATAGTCATACATGCTTATGAAAAATTAATATAGGTGAAAACTTGATAGTTTTTTTGGCTATTTTGTGAAAACGTTTTCATCAAATTGCCATATCAGTAATTATCTATATTCATCAACTAGTTACGACAAAGAGAGCGCCTCAAGGCGCCTGATGAAAGAGCGCAAAAAGGCTCTCAAAACCAGCGATGCTTGCCCCGCCGACGCATCCCCGGACTGCCGCTTGCCCGCCGAGCCGAGAGCGCGGGAAGGTCTCTCGACATCGCGATGAATAAATCAAGATAAATGAAATAGTTAGCTAAAAACCTCACTATTGCAGATCGAAATTCTCGGATGGAAGGAGCGCAAAAAAAAATTTGAAATTTTTGTTGACAAAAAATTAAATTCTCGCTAACATTATGCAAACGCTATCAGAAAAATTGCAAAAGAAAAAGACCATTGGAAGCCTGGAGCAACAGGAAACGGCTCTTGCATCAAAGGCGAGAGTTTTAAGCAAACGCTCTCAAAAAAAAACAAAACTGGAACTTATGGTTCGCATTAACGCATAAATTCCCATTTCATAAATTTAATTTCCTTTTCATAAATTTTTAAAAGCAAATTAGAGGAGATCATGAATTCTACAGCAGCAAATACGTCCAATATGACGACATCGGCATCTTCGATCCCCAGCCGAGTCGAGTTGGAAAGCTTGGTCAAGTCCACCCCGACCTCCGGAAAAAAACGTTCGCTGGCCGCATTGGCCTTGGTGGCCACGCTGGGCTCGCTTCTTTTTGGTTACGACACAGGCGTGATCTCCGGAGCGTTGCCTTATATGGGGCTGCCGAAAACCGCAGGAGGACTTGGCCTCAACGCCGTGCAGACCGGTTTGGTCGGCGGCTTGCTGGCCCTCGGCGCCGCGCTCGGCGCGGCCATGGGCGGCAAGCTGTCCGACCACTATGGCCGCCGTCACAACATCCTACTGCTGGCGGCGATATTCTTCATCGGCGCGGTGGGCTGCGCCCTGTCGCCGAACCTGTTTGTGCTCTACCCGTTTCGGTTCATCCTGGGCTTTGCGGTCGGCGGAGCGGCGGCCACGGTGCCCAGCTACCTTTCCGAGACCGCCCCGTCGAAAATTCGCGGCCCGCTGGTGGCCATCGACCAGTTCATGATCGTCTTCGGACAGTTTCTGGCCTTCTCGGTAAACGCGGCCATCGCCCGCTCCACCGGCGGTCCGGCGGCCGTCGTGCTCAGCGACCCCACCGGGGCGCACGCCGCCGGAGCCACCGTTTCTTGGGACATCCTTTCGGCCATCCAGGGACTGACGGTCTCTGCCGGCAACGGCGATGCTTGGCGCTGGATGCTCCTTGTGGCGTCCATTCCGGCCATAGGTCTGTGGATCGGGATGCGGATGATGCCTGAGTCCTCCCGCTGGCATGCCGCCAACCGCCGCTTTCTGGAAGCCATAGGCGCCTTAAAGCGTATCCGCAATGAGCACAAAGACGACATCCTGGGCGAGATCGACGATATGGTCGAACTGCACCGCCAGGCGCCGCGCGAAAAATGGTCCTTGAGGCAGGTCTGGAACGCCCGTTGGACGCGGCGCATCCTAATAATCGGCATCTTGCTGGGCTTCTTCGACCAACTCACCGGCATCAACACCGCCATGTACTACCTGCCGATGGTCCTCCACTCCGCCGGCTTTTCCTCGGCCGACTCCATCACGCTCAACGTAATCTCGGGGCTTGCCAGCGTCATCGGCGCCGGGACAGGGTTCCTGCTGATCGCCCGTTTCGCCCGGCGCTCGGTCGGCATCTACCAGGAGACGGGCGTCACCTTATGCCTGTTCGCTCTGGCGGCTGTGTTCGCCTTGGGCATCACCCCGTTCATGAACGCGGACGGGACCATCTCCGGCGCCCCGGCGATAGCGCCCTGGCTGGTGCTCATCGTGGTCTCGCTGTTCGTGTTCGCCAAGCAGTCAGGCACCGTCATGTGGGTGCTCCAGGCCGAGCTGTATCCGGCAGGAGTGCGTGGGAGCGCGATGGGCGCGGCAGTGGCCTGCGCCTGGCTGATGAACGCCGTCGTCACCTTCGCTTTCCCGCTTATGATCTCGACCATGGGGCCGGTGTGGACTTATGTGACGTTCGGCACGATCAACATCGGCGCGCTGCTGTTTTACATCTTCTTCGTCCCCGAGACCAAGTACTCGAGCCTGGAAGAGTTGGAGATCATTTTCCGCAAGAGGTACTCCTGACGGACGGCACGGCGAACAGTAGAGTTCACCGGCAAGCTAGGCGTAAGGAAATCTGGGCGCATAGAAAGCTGGGCGTGAAGAAAATCGTTATGATGAGCGGCCTAGCCGCCGACGCTCGAGGCGAGACTACTCCCGACCGGATCGCTTCGGACCTTTCCCTGTCCGATTACATGCCCGGCGTCATCGATCGCCAATGGAGTCAGGTTGTTCAATCAGGTTGTTCTTGCAGGTCGCCGTCGCCTGGCGGAAGGAATTTTTCTCCGTCTTAGCCGACATGACCGGCTAAGACGGTCAATTCGCCTTGAAATTCAAGACTTGACCATGCGCGCTGCGGCGGGGCTTGACGCGTCCGCCCAAGAGCTCGGCGCCGCCATAAGTGAAAGGCGCATGCCGCAAATATGGAGATATCGTCATGAAAATCGCCTTTGACGTTGATGTCTTGGCTAAACAGATGAGCATCAGAGATTATGTTCATAAGGTCGCCGATTGGGGCTACAAGTACATCGAGCAGTCTCCTCATCCCCGGATCAATCCTTTCTACAAGCATCCTCTGTTTTCCGGGGAGTGTGAACAGGAATATCGGAGCGCCCTGAAGGAGACCGGAGTGGAGATTTCGTCTCTCATCGTGGTCTACCGCTGGTCGGGTCCCACCGAGCAGCAGCGCCAACTGGCGGTGGCCAACTGGAAAAAGATCGTTGAGATGGCCGTGAATCTGGGAGTGCAGGTCATCAATACCGAGCTTTCCGGCGACCCCAACCAGGCGGAAATCTGCAACGGCATGTGGTTCCGCTCGATGGACGAACTGCTGCCGCTGTTTGAAAAAGAAGGCGTCAGGGTGGAGATCCAATCGCACCCTTACGACTTTTGCGAACTCAACGACGAAACCGTCGATATGGTGAAGAGCTACCGTTCGGACAATCTGACTTACGTCTACTCCAGTCCGCACGGTTTCTTTTACGACAAGGGAAAAGGCGACGTCCGGCACATGTTGGAATACGCCGGCGACTGTCTTTCCCACGTGCTGTTCGCCGACACTTTCAATCAACAAAAGGACTGCCGCTACATCCTCAATCCTCCCTGGCTCAACGCCTGCGGCAAGAGCGATGTGGCGGCGCACCAGCATCTGGCGATGGGGGAAGGGGACGTGGATTTCGACGGCATCTTCGAAACCCTGCGCAGGATTGGTTTCGCCGACCGCACCTTCAAGGTCGGCGGAGAGTCTATCGCCTGCGTGTCCTATTTCGGGTTTCCGGAAAAAATGGATAAGCAGGCCCCGGCCGCCAGAGAACGGATTGAAAAGGAGCTGTCGTCCGCCCAAAGGTAAATCGGGCGATAAAGAGCATTTACCGACGGAAATTGTTTTATTTATTTGTTTACAGGAGATTTTTTCAGGAGATTTTTATGGATCTGAAAATCGGAGTCATT
>JAISZP010000383.1 GCA_031269135.1 Deltaproteobacteria bacterium
TGGCTACCTCGGTAGCCTTATCGTTGACGTTAAATTTCACCATCAAAATCCTAGGAGATTAAATCTTAAGCCCCTGCCGCAGATATTGACGGTACAATATCCATAACATTTTAAAGGAAAATCACCTAATCGTCAAGTAAATAATTACTTTGCGCTCGGGCGTCGTTGCCCTCAGCGAAACCAAAAATAGATTCTAAAACGGATCCCTAAAGATGGATTCCAAAATGAATCCTAACGGTGAATTCCAATATGAATTCAAAGATGAATTCATAGATGAATCCAAAAAGCCCAAATCAAAAAGGCCCAAATCATGGAAGCTCAAATCAGACAGTCGCCCTCAAGTCCATAATTCCACTTCCGTGACCCCCGCTCCGCCTGGAACGTTAGTGGGGCTGCCGAATTTTTTGACCATCGAGTGGCCTTTAAGATGATTTAGGACCCCTTGACGCAAGCGCCCGGTTCCTAGGCCGTGGATGATCGTTATATGGTCTCTGCCGGCCAAAATAGCTCGGTCTATCTCTTTATCTATCACGCCCTGGGCCTCATCCACGGTTTTTCCCAAAAGGTTAAGCGAAAGCGAATACTCTTGCTCGCTCGTCGTCACCGTCACTAAGCCGCCTTGACGTTTAGGCTTTTTCCCGAGAGGTTTCAAAAGCTCTTCCAGACCGACTTTCACCGTCAAAGAACCCACCTCGACCGTATACTCGTTCTTTTCGACGTTGCAGTGCTTGACTTGGCCCTCGCAACCAAAGCGCTTGAGAAAAACCGCGTCGCCTTGGCCGGCGAACTGCAGATTTTCTCCCGCCGCAGTTTCGACTTCCGAGGGCATCGCAACCACAAGGTCTCTATCGAGGTCGGCTCGTTTGAGGCTCAGCGACATAAGGTCCGGCTTTCGGCCCTGAGAGACGGCTTGATTGATCGTCTGCTTCAAAGACTCGAATTCACGTCTGTTGTTCGCCAGAGCGCTTCTGATCTGCTGATTGAGTTCGCTTGCCTTTTTATTGTAGCTTTCCTCTAAAGCTCTCTGCTCTTTTTGTCTTTGAATTTCATTTTGCTCAAAAGAAAGGCGGGATTTTTCAAGACTCTCTCTTTCGATGTTCAGCGAGACGCGCTCCTGGTCAAGCCTTTTGAGCAGTTCCATGGCCTTTTTTTGGCCTTCGTCAAGAAAACTTTCGGCTCTGTCGACGAGCATGCTCGGAAGTCCCAAGCGGCGAGCCATCGAAAGGCCGCCGGAGAAGCCCGGCGAACCATAGCTCAGACCGTATACAGGCTGACCTTGATGAGAGGAATTGACCGCGACGGATACGACCTCGTCGGTCAAGGTCGCCCAGCTTTTAATCAAGTGAAAGTGGGTGGCCGCGACCACCATGGCGCCGGTGGATTTAAGCTGCTCCAACACCGCCAAACCTAAAGCCGCGCCTTCCGAAGGATCGGTCCCCGCGCCCAGCTCGTCTATGATGATCAATACGCCGTTTCCCGCCGCCTGCAAGATTTCGCTTAAAGCCAAGACATGTCCGGAAAAGGTCGAGAGATCGGAGGCCAGATCCTGACCGTCTCCCATCACGGTGAATATGTCGCGGGGAAGTTCGATTTCGCTCCCGTCGCCCACCGGCGCCGGAAGCCCGGCTAAAGTCATCAAAACAATCAAGCCTAAAGTTTTTAAGGCGACCGTCTTTCCGCCGGTGTTGACGCCGGAAAGCACGGTGATGGGCTTTTGAGGATTTATGATGATGTCCAGCGGAACGATCTTTCGGCCGCCGTCTTTCAAGCGTCTCTCTAAAATCGGATGACGCGCGCCCAGGAGCTTAATGCCGCCGCTCGTCTGCAGATGCGGGATGGAGCAGCGCCAAATCCTCGCCAAGCGGGCCTTGGCCATTATCAGATCCAAGCGGGTCATCGCCTCGCCGGCTATTTGGAAATCAGGCGCCGACTCCCGGCAAATATCGGAGATCTTCAGCAAGATCCTCTCTATCTCCTGGCGCTCTTGACGCTTCAAAAAAGCTAAGCGGTTATTGTCCTCCACGGTTTCGACGGGTTCTAAATAGGCTGTGACTCCGCTTTTGGACCAGTCATGGACCAGCCCTCGACTTTTCCCCGACGCCGAGGCCCTGACGGGCACCACGAACCGCTCGTTGCGGGTGGTCACTATGTCGTCCATCAAGATCGACTCGAACTCTTTCGAATGCATTAGTTTGTTGAGTTTAAGAGTCAAGGCGCCTCTAGCCGAGGTCAGTTCCATCCTCAGTCTGGCCAGATGAGAGCTGGCTGTGTCCAAGATTTCGCCGTCAGGTCCCAAGGTGCGTTCCAAAATTTCGATTAGAGGCGAAAAATCGCGTAGATCATTTGCTATGGCGCAAAGTTGAGGGAAGCTCTCAGTTAGAGGCTCGAAAAAAGCCAAGGCGCGGGTGGAGCATAGCGCTTCCAACCAAACCTGGCGAAGTTCGGCGGGATCCAAGCGCGCCCCTTGAGGCCGAAGGGTTTTGAGGATTTCGGTCAGATCGAGATGATCGTGAAAATCGGGGCCTGGGGTGACGTTTAGGAGTTCTCTGGCTTGATGGGTAAGATTGAGACTGGATTCGACGGCGTCTTTATCGAGGGTGG
>JAISZP010000384.1 GCA_031269135.1 Deltaproteobacteria bacterium
CTTTTCAAAGCTTCCAGTCAGGCCCAAGTTTCGATAAAAAGGAAGATAGCCGACGACTCGGGCATCCCAGCCTCTGGCCGGTCTCTCCTGAACAAGAGCAGCGTCATAGTCCTTGGAACTCTTCCAATTGGTTAGTGGAGCATAGTAATTGCTCGAAAGTCTCAGCCAGTCGGCCCAAAACTCCACTCCTACGCCTCCCCGCAAATGACTGCGTGTAAAGTCGTAATCCAGAAACAGGTTTCCTCCCAACGCTATGTTTTCTCCGAAAAACCAGCGCTGTCCCAGACCAAGGTTGCCGATGACCCTATCGTTAGGCATAGTTCGAAATCCTATCTGGCTGAAAAGACTCGTCCGCTCGCTGTCGAAGATGGGCAGCAACAGGTCGGCGTATCCCTGAAACTCGCCGTAGCGATCGAAATTTAAGCTCACCCTGGCCTGTCCATAGCCTCTAAGCCAGCCTTCGGCCCAGGAGTTCACGGCTGAATTTCCAGCCGATAAGGCCATTTGAAGAAACCGGTCGGCTATTGATTGACTATCAAAGTCGATGACGCTGGAACTCTGCCGTCCGTATGAACCGTCGGGATTTCGGGCAAGTCTTGCTGCTGCGGCGGATCTAAAATTTCCGTTTCGCCAACCTGGCGCCGTCCGATCCGGCCCGTTAGGGTCTATGCCAGGAGTTCCAATCAAAGACAGAGCCTCATTAACCGCCCAGTCTAAAGGGCGTTTGCGGTATGAAATCTGGGAAGATGTATTTTGTTCAGATGTCTTTGGTTCAGCTGTAATTTGTTCAGCGGTATTTGGTCCGAATGTCTTTTGTCCGGATATGACGTCGGTTTGACGCTTTTCAGAGTCATCGCCCATCTGTCGATCCACGGCCTGACCATCAATATTGGCGACAAAAATGAGTAAAAATGAGACTATCATTATTTTAAATATTTTTGTCGACATTTAGACCTCCTAAAGAATTAAGTCATATAATCCTTGCCGAACGGCCAACTGGTCCGGTGAGTCTTTAAGTAGGCAAGCCGGGAGATGAATTTGGCCAAAAAAATAATTTCATCGTTTAATCTATATGAACCTCTAATAATTGCGGGATTTGGCGGCAAGCGCCTTAATCAGATCAATGTCCGGAGCCGGATTAGGGTGACAGCTTAAACTCATGGGAAATATCAGTTCGGCGCGTCTGTTGCCTTGCTCCTTAAGGACCTGTGAATTGACGAAAAAATGGTATGATCTTAAACTTCCCGTCGTAACGCCTATAATTTTTTTGCACAATTCGTTATCGTTGTCGGAACCTAAACGACCGAAAAACTGGGTGGCGCAGTTGTTTACAACCTTAGCATCCAGGCTTTTTAGGGCTTGTGAAGCCAATACCAACCCGTAACCGAATTTTCTGGCCTGATTGCCGAATCTTATAATAGGCCCCTTGGACGGAACCGCCGATACGCTGGGCACGAAATCTTTGGCCTCGTCAATCGCCAAAAGGCCGGCTACGCCATCACCTTTAGCCCGGTTCTTCAACATATACGAAAAAAGTTCCGTGACCAACTTGTGAACAAAGAATTGTTGCGCTTCCAACCCATTGAGTCCGATTAAGCTGATGACGCTTATGCGTGTTTTTCCGCTCTTAGAGTTGAATAGATCGTAAATGCTCATGCTGTTCGGGTTTTCCAGTTCAGGTTGAATTTGAACGATTCCATTCAATTCACTGGACAACTTGTCGGCCAGCTTGTCGATTTTATCCCCAAATTCATCATAAGCCTCGAGCGGCAGGTTGGAAATCGCCTTCCTAAATTCTTTAAACCCATTTCTTTTGTTTTTAACCATATACCTTAAAATCCAGGCCAGCAACCCCTTCTTTTCAAATTCATCCTGCTTAAATTTAAGTATCTGTTTAAGAGATTCCAAACACCAATCTACCCACTCTTTAAGCAAATCATTGTAATCTTCATCTTCATCGGAAAGGGCGAACTCCGGCAGCGCCGCCAAATTGAAGGGATTGCCGCTCGTTATGCCTGGCGTCCAGACCACTGTCTCGGTCGTCTCAAAATAACGCCGGGCGCTCTCTCTATCCTCCGGCGACCAACCTTGAGGCTCTTTTTCCCATTGTTGGCCTAAATACGTCAGATCTCCCGAGATATCTATGACCACTGAAGGGACCCCGCCTAAAGCCGCCTGCTCGACCAACCTCCTCAAAAGCATGGTTTTTCCCGACCCGGATCCCCCGAATATAGCCGTGTGTCTTCGCAGTTCGGAAGAAGGCAGTTTCAGTAAAGGGTCCGAGATGGCCCTGGCATTGCTTCCGATCAACAGCTCAAACTGTTTGGCGACTTTCCCATTTGCTTGGCTGCGGACATCGGCTGAAGTCTCCTGACCGCTTTTATCTTTACTGCTCATCGGCGAAGACGCGGCTACCCCGGCTACGCCGTTTTTTCCAGTTTTAGACCCAGTTTCGATGGGTTTTTCTTCTTGCTCAGGACTATCATGAGACGCAGGCGGAGTTTGGGACTCAGACGGAGTTTCGGATGCGGGCGGAATTTGCGACTCAGGTGAAGTTTTCGATGCAGGCGGAGCTTGTGCCGCAGGAGAAGTTTTGGATGCAGGCGGAGCTTGTGCTGCAGGAGAAGTTTTCGATGCGGGCGGAGCTTGAGACGCCGCAGAAGCTTGCGTCAGCCGACTTTCCGAAGAATCTTGGACGCCTATGAGCCACTCCAAAAGCGGAACAATAAACGTAAGTTTCTTTAGCGGATCATAGCAAGG
>JAISZP010000001.1 GCA_031269135.1 Deltaproteobacteria bacterium
GGATCATGCGGTTGATTCGGGTCAAGAAGGATATCTTCCAGGGCGCAGAGCCTGCTCTCCAAATTGATGAGCTGCTCGTCGAGCTTAGCGGCGGTCTCTAACAGCTTCTTTTGATTCGCTCGTTGATCTCGGGAAAAAAACCACCTCAGACACAGCAGGAAAATTCCCAAAGCCACTACAATCAAAGGTACGCCGATGATAAGGAATAATAAGGTTGAAAAGTCCATGGCTCAAAACTCCTGTAAGGGTATCTACCCTTTGAGGGCCGCTAGTTCCTGCTCGATCGAATCGTCTAACTTGTCGAACTCGGATTCCAAGTCGAATTCTCCGTTCTTGCGGACGCGGTGGACCTTTTCCAGTTCAGCTTCAGCTTCAATGCGATCTAAGCGTTGGTCGAGACGGTCGAGTTTCATTTGAGAGGCGGCCAGATCGTAGCGCTTGAACTGTCCGCTGACCTTAAGGCTCTTTTCAGCCTGATTTTGACGCATGGCGATCAGTTTTTCCCGCTCGCGGGCCTGACTTATCTTGCTTTCCAGTTGGTCGATCTCGCTATGGTGTTTGGTCAAGACGGTGTCGAGTTCATCTATCTGGGAATTTAAAGTCTGGTGTTCCTCCTCGGTCGCCTTCTTTTCCGCCAAAGCGAGCCTGGCCAAATCGTCGCGACCTTTTGCGACCGCCTGCTTGGCCCGACCTAACCAAAGGTCTCTGGTCTGCTCGACCTCTTTTTGGCGACGCCTCAGATGCACTTGAGCGGCCATGGCCTGGGCGGTGGCGGCTTTGATCTCCACTAAGGTGTCTTCCATTTCGCCGATTATGAGCTTTAACATCTTAGAAGGATTTTCAGCCTTATCCAGCATGGCGTTGATGTTGGAACTGATGATGTCGGTGAACCTGGTAAAAATGCTTGGCATGATGCCCTCCGTTATTTAGGCGAGCTGAACTCTTTTAGGTTCGGCTCTGTTTAAGTCTGGCCCAACTGACGGGCTTGCCTCCTAATAGAGCAAAAGCCGGGCCAACCGAGCTTTGGAGGGAGTCATGCAGATAATACGTTGATAATAGGTGTTTTTACAGATGGGAGAGTTCAAGAGAGTTTTTGAAAAGTAGGCAAAACGACTAAAAAGTGGGCGGAATGACCAAAAAGTGGTTAAAAAAACCATTAAAAAAAGAGATTAAATTGGTTTGTTTGGGGCTATTGGATTACGGGCAAAATTTTTTGTCAAACAGTTGAATTTACTAAATAATACTCGATAGCTTGCCGATTTTAATCAGGCGGTCTATTGTTTCATCGTGTTTCATCGCTTTTTTTTAGTCGGTTTTGGGTCTCTCTGTTTTTGTTTAGGCTAGTTTTTCTTTAGTCTGGTCTTTGTTTAGACGGCTGCGGGTCAATCCGATTTTTTTTCGTCTGGTCTTTCTTCACTCTGGTTTTTGTATAGTCAAGTGGAGGTGCAGATCGCCTCGTAAATTTTTATCGTTCAAGTTTCCCTGACCAGAGAGCCGCAATTTGGCGTTATCGGTAATCCCGGCCGGAATCCTGACCGAAAGGCGGTGAGGGACATTATCTCTTAGATAGTTGATGTCGATGGTCGTCCCTTGGGCGGCCGCCTCCGGGGAGAGAGCTAAGTTGAAGGTGATGTCTTCAGCCGGCTGGGAGTAGTTTGGAGCAAAGGGGTTGGCGAAAACCTTTTTCCTGAGGCGCCGAAAGAACTTGCCGGCCGTATTTTTTACGGCATGAGAAAATGAGCTGTCGGAGACGGCTTGACGCAATTGGCCTTTTAAGCGATCTAAGGTGACGCCAAGTCCAGCTTTCTCAAGCTCTTGCTGCATCTTCTCGATGGAGCCGGCGCCGTTTTGAGATTTAAAAAGATCGGCCATGATATCTTCAATATCAGGCTCCCGGTTAGCGTGACGGTGAGCCGAGGCGCCGTGAGAAGCTGCGGCTGTTTTAGCTTCTCTATGAGCGCTCGCTCTGGATTTTGTGGTTGCATCAGCGTTAGCCCTTCGAGAGGAAGAGGCGGCGGATTGAAATGAAGCCTGGTCTTTGAAACCTGCCTGGTCTTTGAAGCCTGCTTGGTCCTTGAAACCGGCCTGGTCTTTGAAACCAGCCTGGTCTTTGAAGCCTGCCTGGTCTTTGAAACCGGCCTGGTCCTTGAAACTAGCCTGGTCCTTAAAACCAGCTTGGTCTTTAAAACCGGCTCTCGCGCCGCCGGCGTCAGCTGCGGTTTTGGGACGAGAATGGCCGGCTTCATGGGGCTGAGGTCTTTTAAAGCCCTTAGCAAAAGAAGAGCCGTGAGATCTGGTTTTACTGGTTCTTGCTCTGCGAAGCCTATCGTAGCGGCTTCGGGTCTTTGGATCGGACAATACCGCGTAAGCCTGGCTAATGGTCTTAAAGCGCTCCTCAGCTTGGCGATCTCCAGGATTGCGGTCAGGATGGTACTGGACCGCGAGCTTTAAATAGGTGCGTCTTAGACTCTCTTGATCCGAATTTGAAGCGAGTCCCAAAATTTCGTAAAAGTCTATTTCCCTATAAACTCTCAAGGTTGCCCTCCCAAAGTGGAGCATGACTTTGCGATAGCCTCGATGATGTTGGTGGTCGAAAAGCCTTTGGCCAGGGTAAGAGAACGAACTTGCCCGCCCCATGACAGAACTTGCGGTCCCCCGACGATGTCTTGGGGCGCCCAGTCTCCGCCTTTGACCAGAAGATCGGGCTTTAACGCCAGAATAAGTTCAAGAGGGGTATCCTCATCGAAAATCGTCACCCCGTCTATCATGCAAAGGGCCGTCAGCATCTCCGCCCTTTCGTCTTGAGATCTGATGGGCCGGGATGAACCCTTCAGGCGCTTTACGGAAGCGTCGCTGTTTAAGCCGACCAACAAAAAATCTCCTAAGGCGCGAGCCTCATAGAGGTACCTAAGATGCCCCGGGTGGAGAAGGTCGAAGCAGCCGTTGGTGAAAACCAGTTTCTGGTTGTTTTCGGCTAACTGAGTTCTTTTCCGTATGGCCTGAGGCAGGGTCAGAAATTTTGCTAGATATGTCGGGGTCATGGTTTTTTAACGTTTAATGGTTTTGCGCACTTAAGATTTGAGCGATGCTCGAAAATTACAGCTAAATACATAAAACTTTCGAAAAGCCCTAAAAATCGACGAAGTCGGCGAAAAATAGCTTTTCTACTGTGAAAAGTACCAACATAACGAGGCGCCGCCCACTAGAAAACACCATATGGAAAATATGGAAAAATGCCCTCGATCGATGAGATTTGTAAGCAACTTAAGGGCCAAGTAGCCTGTGACGGCGCTGAGAGCAAAGCCCAAGAGCAAGAACTTGAGCTCGAAAGAACTGGCCTCTCCCTGAATAAGGCTTATGGCAAGGCCCCCAATGATGGCGGGAATCGAGAGCAAAAAAGAGTATCTGGCGGAAAGCTCTCTATTTAAGCCTAAAAGTAGTGCGGCGCCGATGGTGAGTCCGCTTCTCGACAGCCCCGGGGCGATGGCTAAACCTTGAACAAAGCCGATAATCAAAGCCTGCGATAAAGTCATCGACAGAGTCCCTTTTGGGCTGTCGGTCTTCTGCAGATTAGTCGCCAAAAGGACGAAGCCGGTGATGAAAAGGGCTACGGCTATCGAAGGGACGCTGGTAAATAGAGACGAAAACAAGTCTTGAAAGAAAAGACCGATGATTGCGGTAGGGATGGACCCCGCTATGATAAGTATCCCTAAATGAAAATCTTCTCTGGTGCGGTAGACGAGAGAAAAGTTTTCAGCGCTCGTCATAGCCTTGGGAATGTATCTAAGTTCTGAAATGAGCGCCAAAAGAGAATGCCGATAAAAAAAGATCACCGCAAAGAGAGTTCCAAGGTGCAGGACCAGATCCAAGACGATCTCAGGCTCATGCAAGCCAAAGAGGGCCTGGGCCAAAGCCAAGTGTCCCGAAGAGGAAACCGGAAGAAACTCGCACAGACCTTGAACAAGACCCAGCACCAGCATTATGAACCATGGCGAACTCAAAGCGTTTGAAACTTTTTGATTTTTTGGTTCGATAAAAATGTCGCCGATGAGGCCATATCGAGTCGTCTCGCGAAAAAACCCGCAAATAAGTGATGGAAAGTTATATCCCGACTCCTGAGCGTTTAAGCTGGTCGTTGTTTTAATTATTTTTTCGGCATTTGGGGTAGGTTCGCCTCAAAGCCTGCCGACGGATTCAACCTATAAAATCTCTAATAGCCTTGTTGACTCTCTAGCTAAGTTCTACTGTATTTTAGCAAAAAAAAGAAAAAATAAAAGCGGGTCAATAGGAGTGGCGGAAAATGCGGCTGATGTGTAGGTTAAAACTGAGATCTGCAGATAGGATAGCTAAAATATCAAGCTGCTGAATCGCCAAGATTGAATTGCCGATAGCGATTACGAGCCGACGAATTACGAAATGGAATTATTCTCCTCGATCATGGGGCTGAGAATGATCTGGCGAACGGTTACGGTTGTCGAGATGGAAAGTAATGATTCAACGAAAACTAGTCGTCTTTCTCCCGCTCAAAAACCGCCAACACCTCCGTGTGTCCGGCAACTACCAAGGCCACCTTGTAAACCGGGACGCCGACGCCCAAAAAGTGTTTTGTGTAATTTCTATCCTCAATCTGCTTCATGGCCTCTTTGGCCGCGCTCTCCATCGTTTTCGCTTCTTTCTCCGAAAGAGGCTTTCTTCCACCGGGTGGTCTTTCCAGAGGGCAGTATTTAACCTCAAAGAGGAAATCAGATTTATTAGGAGCTTTGTAGTGGGCATCAAACCTGCCGTCCCCCACTGAGCCTTCAGGGGCGGCGTAAGCTCCGGCCAGGAGTATGGCGGAGAGAAAAATCGAGTGATA
>JAISZP010000083.1 GCA_031269135.1 Deltaproteobacteria bacterium
CCGTTGAATGCGGATCATAAACGACTGGCTTACTGACCCAGTTAAAGACAGACCAAAAGTGGTTGTAACGGTGGGGGTTTTCGACGGACTCCATTTGGGACACCAATACCTTATAAGAAAAGTTATAGAGCGAGCTTCTCAGCTGGGGGTCGAATCGCTTGTCTTGACCTTTGACCCTCATCCTCTATCAGTTCTCTCGCCCGCCTCAGCTCCGGACATCCTTACCACATTCGACCAAAAGTCCGAGTTCCTTTCCTCTTTCGCATTGAATCATTTTGCCCGATTGGTTTTTGATGAAAAACTCAGAGACACCTCTAGCGAAGAATTCCTTTCAAACGTTTTGACCAGGATGGCCGAACCGGTGGAGATTGTAATCGGAGCCGACTTTAGGTTTGGAAGAAACGCCGAGGGGCAAGAGAGTTTTTTGAGGACCTGGGCTCGCGCTCGCCAAATAGGCGTGTCTCGAGTGGAGCTTCAGCAAGGCCATGACGTCGTCTATTCAAGTTCTCACATCAGAAGCCTGCTTAAGGTCGGATTGGTGGAGGCCGCCGCCGCCTCTCTCGGCAGATGCTACAGGCTTTCAGGGGAGGTCGTTTACGGCGCCGCCAGAGGCCGCAATTTAGGTTTTCCGACGGCCAATTTAGGTCAGATTCGACAACTCATCCCCGGCCCCGGCGTTTACGCGGTCTTAGCCCATCTTAAAGGCAAATCCTTCAAGGGGATGACCAGCATTGGCCATAACCCCACCTTCGGCTCGTCTTACCTTACGGTTGAGACTAATCTGTTCGATTATTCGGAGGATTGCTACGGAGAAAAGTTAGAGGTGGATTTTGTGCGCCACCTGCGGGGCATGATGCGTTTCGACGGGCCGGCCAAGTTGAAGGAGCGGTTGTCGGCTGATGAAAAGGTGGCTAGAGAAATTCTGGCCGATCACGGGAAATAGGGCTATTTGGGGGGCTTGAGGTCAATCTTTTTCAAAGCCGACTCCAACATGTCGTCCAGTTGTTCTTGGTCGTAACCGCTGACCTGGACTGTTTTGGTTCGCGAACTCATCCCTTGGACGATGGTTAAATTCGAAGCCTTAACGCCGAGAGACTTGGCCAAAAAACGGATAAGGCTTTGATTGGCCTCTCCGTCCACCGGCGGGGCGGTCAGGTTGATCTTTATCTGGTCTCCTTGTTTGGAGACGAATCGGTCTTTGGATGAGCGGGGCGTCAGACGGATTGAAATTTTGGCTGTTTTATCCATGAATTTTAATCTATTGGCCTTGAGTTTTCGATTCCGAGTTCCGGCGCCGAGTACCGATATCGAGTACGGCGCCGAGTTCCGATTTCGAGTCATCTATTCCGGATTTTCCGGCTTGGATTCCTTCGCCTGGATTTCCCGACTTTTCGACTCGCTCGGGAAGGATTTGCGGCGCCTCGACGGATTTTTTTCGCCAAGAAATATCGAAGTTTAAAAACTAGCAATTACAAATGACGATTACATCCAAAAATTTCCAAATCCCAAATTGCAAACTAAAAAATGCTAATCCCAAATCATATGGTTACAGGTCCTATCCAGCCGCTGCTTACTTTAAGAAGCCAGGTGGCGCTTACGTTGATCAGCGTATTGGTTATTAAGCTGTCGAAGAGAAATAAGCCGATCAAAAACACCACAGCTTTAATATCCACCCCTTTGGGGCCTTTTGGAAACCAACGCCGCAAAGGAGCGAGCAAAGGCTCCGTCAGACCGTAGACTATCAAGACTAAGGTATTGTTATAGGGAGGGTTCACCAAGCTTATTATGATTCTGGCCACCATAAGAATCATCAAAAGCCATGTCAGATATGATAAAATTTGCAGCAACATCGTGACGATTATCGGAAAAGCGACGCTGACCGGCGCTCCTTTTCCGACTAAGGAAAAGAAAGCTCCCAATGGTCCTGCGAGAAAGTTTAGAACAATTATGATGATGATCGGCGAAAAGTCGATGCCGCCTAATCTTAAAGGAAACCATCTTCTGGCCAGATCCAGGACGGGGTCGGTGATGCTCGACAGAAAGCGCATAAAGGGGCTGAAAGGGTTCGGATTGAACCAGGTCAATAGAACCCGGATTATTAAAATCCAGATGTAGACGTTTACTATGGTCGGAATCATCTTGCCTACGGAGACCATAAGAGAGCCGGACAAAAGCAACCTCCAGAACTGACGACGATTTAGATTAAACGGATATGGCTCTTAAAGAGCTGTAAGCGGCGGGGCGGGCAAGGCGAACAAGCCCGAGTCTCTCAACCGACGCCTGCGGCCAACAAATCGTGGATGTGGATGACGCCTACGGGGCGCCCGCCATCGTCCAAAACAAAGGCGTTGCTGATGGACTTGGACTGCATTATGGCCAGGGCTTTGGCAGCCATAAGTCCGGGAGTGAAAGAAGTCGGGTTTTTCGTCATGACCTCCGAGCAAGGGGACTGCATCAAGTCAGGCCCCATATGGCGCCTGAGGTCGCCATCGGTTATTATACCGACTAAAACGCCTTTTTCCACTATGCCCAAACAACCCAAGCGCTTTCCAGTCATGGTGAAAAGCGCGTTGTTCATAATGTCGTCGGGGGAGGCCAGCGGCATCGATTCTTCGATGTGCATCAGATCGCCGACGGACATGAGCCGGTTTCCAAGTTTTCCGCCTGGGTGGTACTGGTGAAAGTCTTCAAGAGTGAAGCCTTTGGCTGTAAGCAAACTTAAAGCCAAGGCGTCTCCTAAGGCCAGCATCATGGTGGTCGAGGTGGTTGGCGCGCAGCCCAGTGGGCAGGCTTCTGAAATGGTGGGGAGGGTGAAGACGACGTCGGATAGATGCCCCAGCAGGCTGTTGGGGTCTTTGGTCACGCCGATGATCTTTACGCTGAAGCGAACGCAAAACTGCAACAGTTCCGTCAATTCCACGGTCTGGCCGGAGTTGGAGAAGGCCAGAAGGACGTCTCGGCCCACCTCAAGCATGCCCAAATCCCCGTGGCCGGCTTCGCTCGGGTGGATGAAAAAGGCCGGGGTTCCGGTCGAAGCGAAGGTGGCCGCGACTTTTCGAGCGATATGTCCGCTTTTGCCCATGCCGGTGACGGCCACCCTGCCGGAGGCGTTCAGAATGGCGGCTACAGCCTGGTTAAACGAGTCGTCCAAGCCTTTGGCGAGAGTCTCCAAAGCCTTAGCCTCTTGAAGAATTATCGAGGCGGCGCCCGGTATGTGATTGATGTCCGTCATGTAGTGATTTGAATCCTTTAGCCATTTTTAGTTAAATATAGGCTTTGGACTTCACTATGTCAAGGACGGTCGAAAGAATCCGGCATACTCCAATCGCCGAGGCGTAGTCTGGAGGTTTTAAAGTTCCTGGGCCTGTAGCGGGCGGCCAATCTCTTGGCTTTGTCCGCCGGAACGGCGGTCACCAACACTTGGACGATGCCCGGTCTATAGACGTCTAATTCGATGGCCGCCGCCTGACTGAGATCTATTATTCGTCCGTCGATGAACGGTCCTCGATCGTTGATTCTTAGATACATTTTTCTTTTGGTGCTTAAATTCACCACTTCCACCCAGGTTTGCAGAGGCAGAGTCTTATGGGCGGCCGAGAATTCGTTCATGTCGTACACTTCTCCGCTTGCCGTTTTTCTCCCGTGGAACGGTTCTCCGTACCAAGAGGCCAACCCTTTCTCTTTATACCCGTCGGCGCTCTTGAGAATGTAGTAGCGTTTTCCGTTGACGACGTATGATTTGCCGCTGTTTTGGTTTTTTGATCGGCTTCCGCTTATGACGCAGCCGGAACTGGCTAAGGTTAGACACAAAGCCAGAATGATGAAGACGATGCAAATTTTTAATGGAGACTGACCCTTATGGTCGCAAGGTTTTTTATCATCAATAACGCAAGACATCAATATCTCCTGATTATGGCCCTGATCGCGGTTATGCTGATTTTGCCCAAAGCGTTGCCCGCCCAAGAATTGGGAGTTGAAAATAATAAGGTCACCGAATTGATTCTGGCGGCTAACACGAAAAGACCTTCGTCGAAGATCCTGCAAGACGCCGCCAAACTTCCCTGGCCGCAGAACGTCGAAAAAATGGCCGGGGCTGGGGCGGTATTGGTCACTGACAATTATGCCGAGGAAGGAAAGCGGGTCGAGCTTTTCTCCCTCAATGCCGAAAAAGATTACATACCGGCTTCAATCTTAAAATTAGTCACAGCTATGGTTTCTCTCGAGGTATTAGGACCTCAGTACCGCTTCCAGACTGATTTCTATCTGGACCCAGACGACAACCTGTGGATAGTCGGAAGAGGCGACCCCTTTTTAGTCTCTGAGGAATTGTGTTTGATTGCTCAGTCGCTCGTCGAGAGAGGTTTGCAAGCCGTCAACGATATCTATCTAGATACATCTTATTTTGAAGCCGGTTTAGTCTTAGACGGCACCACATACACCATAAATCCTTACGATGCCTTCAATGGGGCCTTGTCGGTGAACTTCAATACCGTCACTTACCTTATCGACAAAAAAGGTCAGATAGTTGAATACGATCAGTTCACCCCGCTTACGCCAATAACCAAGCAGTTGGCGGAAGAAAATCGACCCAAAAAGAATCCTCGAAAGGTCAAGGAGTATAGAATAAATATTTCTGAGAGTCCTCTTTTGGCGGAACAGCAGGCAGGACAATTTTTTTCCGCGATTCTGTCGAAATTCGGCATAGAGGTAAACGGCGAGGTGATTACCGGAAATGCCTTGCCGGCGGAGGCGACGCCCATTTATTCTCACGCCAACTCTCATGAGCTCCAGGAGCTTTTGGCCGTTTTGCTGGAGCATTCAAACAACTTTATGACGAACCAGATTTTCTTGTCCATGGGAGCGGAGGTGTACGGGGCGCCCGCGACTATGGAAAAAGGCCTCCAAGTCATATATGATTATCTAGCCGCTCGCGGGCTGGATAAACTCAACATTGTGGAAGCAAGCGGACTCAGTAGAAACAACACGATTACGGCCAAGCAGATGTCGGAACTGTTAGCCGTCTTTGAACCGTTTCGTCACCTCATCAAGAGCGATTCCGAAGGCGCCGTCATGTACAAGACCGGAACTATGGTCGACATTCAAACGCTGGCCGGCTACCTCATCCGGCCTGACCGTCCGGATGAGCCTTTAAGTCTGGTCATTTTATTGAACGGATCTTATCCCAACGGAACCAGAGAAAAGATTCTAGAAGCTCTGAAAGCGCATTTCATTCCCAATGAAGATTCGACGAACAGTTGAATCGAAACGCATGAATCGAAAAGTCGTCCTTAAATGCTTAATTAACCTTCAGCCGATGAAAACATAAAAAGTTGGTCTTTGTTTTTAAAAAGAGTTTTTATGATGGAAAGGAGTTTTTTAATGAAACACAAAAGACTGGTATCGAGTTTCGGTTTTTTCGGACCAGAATTTATAAACACTTTTGTTTCCGTAAAAAAGAGCCAAAGCGGCGATGAGAGTCCGCAAGCGCAATCAGACTCTCAGTCGTTGGAACAGTCGTCTCCGCAGCCGGCTGTTGTCGAGGCCCCGGCGGAAAGGGCGACTGAAACCGAGACGGCGCTTATTAATGAAGCTACGCTGGTTCAGGCTCCAACGGACCAGGCTCCAATAGATCCAGCTCCAGCAGATCCAGCTCCAACAGATCAAGATCAGGCGGTCTCAACCCAGCAGCTGCAAGCGGATGCGGCTCTCACAGTAATTCGGATAGCTGAGGATTTAGTCGCTGGGGAGAGCGTCGTCTCAGAGTCGGAACCAGCGATCGTCCAGCAAAATGAGCCTCAACCGCTTGAAAGCTCTCCTGATTCAATTGAACCTCAATCGTCAGCCCCTACCCCCTCGATAAGGCAAAAAGCTCAGACTCCGGCCAAGCGGCCTATTGCTTCATCGCCGGCCGAAAAACCTCAGACCAAGGTCCCTGCCAAGAGAACTAAAGCCAAGTCGCCGGCGGTGAAGGAAACGGTCAAACCGCCTTCTAAGCGGGCAAAAGCTCAAACTCCAAGCGAAAAACAAGCCGCCAAGACTCCAGCCAAGCGCACTAAAGCTCAGTCGCCTGCGGAAAAGCCGGTCGCCGAAACACCGGCAAAACGGGAAAAAGCGCAGACCCCGGCTAAGAAAGAACCCGCTAAAACGCCGGCCATAAGAGGCAAGGCCCCGACTCCAGCTAAAAAGACCGAGAATCAGTGATTGTTGGGGCGATAAGGACTACTTGCCGGATGCCTTGCCCTCCAATTTGATTCGCTTAGAAAAAAATCCCGGCTTAAACCTAATTTCATAATCTTCATTTTTTAGCCTAAAGTGGGTCATATCCTTCTTTAGGCTAATTTATTTTTGATGTTGAAGATATAAATCAAAAAATGATTGGATTATTGCAAGTTTATGTTTCTATGCTCATTA
>JAISZP010000162.1 GCA_031269135.1 Deltaproteobacteria bacterium
GACAAAGCGGTAATTTTTGATTCAGAAAATCAATATGTTTCGATGCGACGATTCGCTGTGAAAAAACAATCGATAACGGCTTATGCGGGGAAATTTCTCGAAAAGATGTCCGCCCCTTAAAAAAATCAAAAATTTGCCCCAAGACCCAAGGTAATGTAAAATCAGAAAACCGAATTTGGTGAAACACTTTTAACGCTCGAAAAGCGAGAACTCATGTCCGCCTCGCCAGACAAACCATCACAAGAACAAGGCCAGAAAAAAAAGAGCTTTGAGCGAGGACTCATCATCTTGGCTTTGTTGGTTCTGGCTCTTTTGATCGTCGTTCAGCGCGAGGTGCTTAACTTAGGTCCGGGACTATCGAGCAACCAGGGCGTCATCACCTTGGTCAGCATCAATATATCGGTACTGATCCTAGGCCTGCTGCTGTTTCTGATCTTAAGAGGACTCTACCGCATTTTTTTCGAAAAGATGGGGGGAAGCCTTCAGACCAAGATGGTCATCTCTTTCGTCGGCTTATCGTTGATACCCACCCTTTTGACCTTTTATTTTTCGTATTTGTTGATCGGTCAAGGCCAAGACACTTGGTTCAGTTCCTCCATCAGGACCACTTTAAGCGACGCGTTGTCTCTAGCCGAGCACACTCAGGAACTCGACCAAAAGCTTTTGCATTCAAACCTTGAGGATATGGCCATTGAACTATCGGTCATAATTTCCAAAGATGCCCCTGGAGAGTCAAAAGAGCAAATATCCTCATATCTCGACGTCAAGCTCGCCTCTTTAGGCCTTCAGACAGCCGAATTCTACGATCCTCAAGGCCTTTTGATCGCCGCCTCCGGAACCTATCAGGACCCCATACCGCAGCAGTGGTTCAATATGGGACGCTTCGACGGTCGGCCCGCAGTCGCCCAAGTTTACGACGACTCTCGACAACAAGTCATGCGCCTGTGCAAAACTGTCTTAGTCCAAGACAAAACCCTCGGGCATATCGCCATAGGAAGCCTCAGCAGTCTCGCCATCGCCGCCAAAATCGACGAAGTCAGGCAAGGGCTGGCTAAGTACCAAGCCGCTCTGGGGATCTTACGGCCCTTTCGGGTCTCGCAGATGACCTCTCTGGCCGGGGTGACTCTTTTAGCCGTCTTTTTATCGATCTGGATAGGCTCCCACCTTGCGGGCTCACTGGCCGGTCCGGTGACCGAGCTTGTGGAAGGGACCAAAAAAGTCGCCAAAGGAGATCTGGACTTCGTGCTGACTCCGGTCAACAAAAGCGGCGAAATGGCCCACCTGGTCGCCGCCTTCAACCAGATGACGAGGGAACTGAAGGAGAGCTACTCGGAAATAGACCGACGCCGCCGCTTTGTGGAGACGGTGTTGCGACAAGTCTCAACCGGAGTTCTTATTTTCGATCTCGACAATAAACTTTTAAACTTGAACAAGTCCGCCAGAGACATGCTCGATCTTCGCTCTTTCAATCTCGAAGACGCCGAGCCTCAAGTCATCGCCGAAATTCAATCAGTTCTCAACAAAGCCTCGAAACCTCCCGCTCACGCCTTTGTGGAATTGGACGCCAACCGCACCTTGAGCCTTACTCTCAGGCGAACCACCCTAAACGACGAAGAAGGTCGGGAACTGGGCTTTTTAGTGACCTTCGACGATCTGAGCGAACTGGAAAAAGCCCAGCGCTTAGCCGCCTGGCAAGAAGTCGCCAGGCGCATAGCTCACGAGATCAAAAACCCTCTTACCCCCATCTCGCTGTCGGCTCAGCGCTT
Source organism: Deltaproteobacteria bacterium (assembly GCA_031269135.1). GTDB lineage: Bacteria > Desulfobacterota > Desulfarculia > Adiutricales > Adiutricaceae > JAISZP01. The sequence goes on from JAISZP010000162.1 coordinate 1,767, forward strand.
AAGAAGGCGCTTCAACGAGCGCCTTGCCGCCGAAGACGATTGGGCCGTCTTCGACGAATGCACCACCGTCATAATCCGCCAGGTGGAAAGCATGCGAAATCTGGTGAACGAGTTTTCCCAGTTCGCAAGACTTCCCGCCATCAACCCGAAGCCCGCCGACTTCGTGGCCGTAGTCAACGAGTCGTTGTCGCTTTTTCGCACAGCCCACCCAGGTTTGAAGTTCTCCTTGACGGTGCTGACGCCCCCGGACATCTTCGTCTTCGACCCTGGGCAAATCGGGCGAGTGGTGACCAACCTTTTGACCAATTCCGCCGTCGCCACCGAAGGTCATGGCGCGATTGAAGTTCAAATAGACTTGGATGGGCTTACCGGGGTCCGCTTGACGATCTCCGACGACGGACCAGGACTCTCATCGGAAGTAAGAGACCGGCTCTTCGAGCCGTATGTGACTTCCACCAAAGACGGTCAGGGTTTGGGGCTGACCATCGTCAGCGCCATCGTCAGAGACCACGGGGGCTTCATCAGAGTCTTCGACAACCAACCCAAAGGCACAAGTTTCGTCGTGACGATCCCTTACAGAAAAAACTGACTTTTTAAAAAATCAACTTTTTATAGACTCAAATTTTATAGCCTCAAATTTTTATAGCCCAGGCGGAAACATATGCCCACCCTACCTTCCAAAAGACTCACCTCCGCAGTTCTGTCCACCGGCAGCGAACTGATGCTGGGACAGATGACCGACACCAACAGTTCTTGGATATCGGCCTATCTGTCGTCGATGGGCATCGATGTCGTAAAGCACGTCTCCGTGGGAGACGACTTCCGCAGGCTTAGAGACATCTTTCGAGACTGTTTCGCAAATTACAACGTGACTTTAGTCACCGGCGGCTTAGGTCCCACCGAGGACGATCTCACTCGTCTGGCCGCAGCTCGGGCCTTTGGGCTTGATTTGGAATATCGGACGGATCTCGCCGAACATATCCAACAGTACCTGAGCTCCAGAAACTACAATTGCTCGGCCAACAATTTACGACAAGCTTGGCTGCCGACTGGAGCGACGCTGATTCCCAACCCCTGGGGCACCGCGCCTTGTTTTTTGTTGGAAGACGAAAATTCGTTGATGATCTTTATGCCCGGCGTACCGTTGGAGATGAAGAATCTCGTCGAAAATTACGTCAAACCGAAAATCAACGAAAAGTTTCCTTCTTATTTAGGCATAGTGCAAACAACGATCGTCAGAGCCGCAGGCCTTGGCGAAAGTCTCGTCGACGATCGACTTGGAGATCTGATCAGAAGCTCGACGAATCCCTCCATAGGCCTGTTGGCCGGCATTTACGAAACCAGAGTGCTTGTTACGGTAAGAGCCAAAAATCAAGCTCAGGCCGATCAACTCCAAATTCCGATGATTCAAGAGATTAAAACTCGATTAGGCGAGCATTATGTGGGAATTCATCCTGAGACCCTCGTTTCGGCCGCCTGCTCGCTAATCGCCAAAAAAGGACTTCATTTCGGCTTCATCGACACCATAACCTCCTCAAGCGCCCTGGCCCCATTCTTGGAAAGCCTCAGTCCCCAATATATGGCCGGCGCCTTGACGATCGCCGAGGGCGACATAGACGGCGCCCTGGAGTACTTTTTTAATAAGCTCAAAACCGATATGGCGGCCGTCATCACCGGCTCGACTCTCGAATCCAATCAAGCGGGGCAAACAAAGGTAAAGGCTTCCTTCCGGCTTATAGCCAAGGGCGCCCAAAACGGCTCGCCGAAGGAAATCTCTAGAGTCGATCGAGACTTGACCGGGGTAAAGGAAGCGCTGATCGCCAGGGTAGGCTCGCATTTAGCCTATAGCCTATGGAGTTGGTTGAAAAAAGAAGGCGAGAATTAATACTTAAATGCGGCTGTCCAAGACGATCTGAAACCGGGAGGGAGCGTCCGCGCTGACCTTTGAAAATAACGCCGCCTCCCCTCCTAAGTTGGGGGTTTTAGAACCTAACTCCATAGCGATCTGCCGCGCATTAAAAGACAAAGTCGCTCAATATATTTATCTAGCCTTATGTGTTTGAGTGATTGCAACCTAACTAAGGTGTAAATATGAAAAAAATACCAATCGGAATCGCTGACTTCGCTGAAATTAGACGAGAACAAGAAAATTTTTTTTACGCCGACAAAACAAAGCTTTTATATCAATTGGTCAAGAGCCGCTTCCCTTATTTTCTGTCACGGCCTCGTCGTTTCGGCAAGACTCTGCTGGTAAACACGCTCGAACACATCCTTCTGGGCCACCGGGAACTGTTTAAAGGACTTTGGATCGACAAATCCGATTATGATTGGACGCCTTATCCGGTCATAAGTCTGGAAATGAATTCCATAAAATCCAGCTCGCCGGAGTTGATGACGGCAAGCTTGCTCTATTATTTGGACCAAATCGCCAAAGACGAAGACGTTGACATCCTCCAAGCTCCCGACACTTCCCAGGCATTCAGCGCGCTCATCAAGCGACTTAATAAAAAATATTCCCAAAAAGTGGCTGTTCTCATAGATGAGTATGACGCCCCGATAATTAAAAATCTCAACCAACCATCCCTGGCTGATACGATAAGGCAAGAACTGGCCGATTTTTATGGCACTTTAAAAACCCTCAGCGGTAAGCTGGGACATATCTTCATTACTGGGGTTAGCCGATTCACCAAGGCCTCCATTTTCTCCTCCCTAAATAACCTAATAGATTTGACCCTGATTCCTGACTTCGTTGATATTTGCGGCTTAAACTCCTCGGAGTTCGAGAGTCTTCTTGAAGAGTTTCAAGAGAATTCGCTTGCGGCCCTCATAGCGGATGGAACTATCGCCCCTGCGAGCAGCAAAGATGATTTGAAAAAACTTATTTTAAACTGGTACGACGGGTACAGCTGGGACGGGAAAACCAAGGTCCTCAATCCCTGGTCGGTGTTCTCTTTTTTTTATTTCAACTTAATCAGTTGTTTTTGGTACGCATCGGGCACTCCAAAATTTCTCAAGGATCTGTTCGGCTCTAAAAAGATGGAATTTGATTTGGTTAAAGAGCCTCTTTTTTACGATCAAACTTGGAATGAAATTGACAAAGTCGATATATTGGATCCGGCTGTTGTATTGTTCCAAACAGGTTATCTGACTGTCAAGGAAG
>JAISZP010000332.1 GCA_031269135.1 Deltaproteobacteria bacterium
ATCTCAAAGACGACGGCTCCCAGAAAGGTGCCTATGATTAGGCCGGGCAAGCTGAAAAATATAAGCCCTAAAATGGCGAAGACTATGGAGCCGACTACGCCTGCCTTGCCGGCGCCGAACTTTTGGGCGCCAAGGCTGGAGGCCAAAAAATCAAGGCCGAAGCTTATGAGCACAATCACCCCGCTTACAATCATCGTCGTCAGCCCGTAAGCCTCCCAGTCGGAGAAAAAACCGTACACAAGATAAGTAATCCAGATTAACAATAAGCCGGGCAGCACAGGCACGACGGTCCCAATGACGCCTATGAGCATGGCTATTAGGCAGATGGCGAAGATCAAATATTCCATAGGTTTTTTCACCTTTTGAGGCTGGTCTCAAACCGGCCGTGATTTGCAATGAAAGACTGATTCGTTTTTTTCTTGACGTCAGAGTGCTCTGAGGTTAAGCTTAAACTTAATAGACGGCTTTTCAAGTTTTTGCGATAGCCGTGTATCCTGGTGTTTTATTTATTAAAAATTTATAATAGCGCCTATTTATCGGTTGTTTAGCTTGACTTAGCTAGTTGTTGACTTTTTTTTCGAGAATGCATTGAGATTGAAAGGCATATATTTTTCCTAAAGAGAAAATTTTTTTTATTTCATTATCAATCCCGTATAAAGTCCAGGTTCAGAATTTAGGTCGAATTTTAACATAGCTCCGGCAGAGTTGACAACAAGGCGCTGAAGCGTTATGAATGAGGTAAATGATGACTGATTTGATTCAGGTCTTGACGGATGAAGATTTCTCTCAGGCCTTAAAAGACAGTAAGATTCCTATCTTAGTGGATTTTTGGGCTCCTTGGTGTGGACCATGTCGGTCTTTGGCGCCTGTTTTAGAAGAACTGGCTGCTGAAATGAATGATAAACTAGCCTTTGCTAAGATCAACGTTGATGAGAATCAGGATGCTCCCAACCAAAACAAAGTCCGTTCCATCCCCTGCCTGATCATTTTTAAGGAAGGGCAAGAAATTGGCCGTGTCGTGGGGCATAAAGGTAAACAAGCCCTTAAAAGCGATTTGGAGAAACTTTTGTGATGACGCCAAAAACTTTTAATACCCTGTGCCGTCGGCTGGCGACTGTCTTAGTGTTGGCGGTCGCCCTGGCGGTAGTCCCTGGTTGCGGAAACCCGCTGAAGTACGTTAAGAACATCTTCGGCTTCGGCGACGATCCGCTGCCGTCGTTGTCGGGCGACGAAGCCGCCAGCTTAGCCATGAGGGCTCAGGAGCGCATGGACGCCGACGACTATACGGAAGCGGCCGAACTTTATCAGCAACTAAAAGACCAGTATCCATACAGCAAGGATTTCGCCTTGCTGGCCGAGCTGAGGCTGGGAGACGCGTATTTTCTTGACGGCAAGTACATCGAGGCTGCCGGGGCCTACAAGAATTTTGAAGACATGCATCCGACAAGCGACGCCATACCATACGCTCTCTACCAACAGGGCATGTGCCATTACAATATGATGATGGGGGTCGACAGAGATCAAACTCCATCAGTCATGGCTATTCGCCAGTTCGCCAACTTGGTGGAAACTTACCCCGACAGCAAATACGCCGCCATGGGCAAGGCCAGGATAGCCGAAGCTCAAAATAATCTGGCCGGTCATGAGTTCTATGTCGGAGAGTTTTACTATAAGCGCAAAGACTACCAGGCGGCTATGAATCGGTTTATGGGGCTTATCACTCTCTACCCCGATAGCGGCTACCATCAAAGGGCCTTCAATTACATCGCCGAATACAGAGATTTGGTGGCCACAGGCGAGATAGAAGAGGGCAACCAAAGGCCTAGCGAGTACAATTCGCCCTTTACCATAACCGACGTCAACGACACCCGCTATTGAGCCGATCGGATTCGGCCTAATTCGACCTGATTTAGTTCGACCTGATTTGATTCGGTCTGGTTTAGTTCGACCTGGTTTGCTTTGACCTGGCTTACTTCGACCTGGTTTGATTCGACCGAAATAGAATCGTCATGCCTTGAACCGTCATGACTTGAATTATTATGATTTGATTTGACTTGACTTGACTTGACTTGATTTTGTTTGTCGCGACTTGAATCGTTTTCTTTTGACTTGGCCGACTAAATCCTAAAAATCGCAGGCGAAACGTCTTAGCATCGCGCATTAGGATTATACGTTTTCGGCTAAGCGCCAAGTTTTAATAAAATAAATAAGAAAAAACCGAGATTTGACCTGAGAGTTAAGGCTGAATCTCGGTTTTTTTAATTATTAGACATCCTTAGGGTCCGATTCGGGCTGCGGCCAGACTAAAACTTTTTCGACGGCTGGGCCTGAGATGTCCGTGGCTACGAATTTTGCTCCATACCCTTCCCAACTGGCTCCGGTAGTGGGGTTGTCGCCGAACTTGTCGAAGAGAATGGCGGCCAGCGTCCGGTAGTGCTCTTCGGCGTCCGGACCTAGTTCCAAATGGACGTAACGTCCCAATTCTTCCAATGAAACAGTCGTATGCGCGAGAACCGATCCGTCAGGCTGAATCTTAATCGTAGGTTCTTCATGATCGAATTCATCCTGAATTTCGCCGACGATGGCCTCTAAAATATCTTCCATCGTCAGCAGTCCCTGCCAACTGCCGTATTCATCCCAGACTAGACCAAGTCTGGTTCTTTTTTTGCGCATCATTTCCAAGATGTCGTCTATATTCATGTGATCATAAATGTAGAGGGCTGGACGGATAAGATTTCTAAGTTTCTCTTGCTGTCTGGTGAAAAGCAAGTCTTTAGCGTGTATGAAACCTAGAATGTCGTCTTTATTTTGATCGTATATCGGTATTCGAGTAAAGCCGCGCTCTTTTATCAGCTGCACGGCGTCCAACATCGAGGCCTCGGCTGAAAGGGCGAAGACCTTCGTGCGGTGCACCATGATGTCTCGGGCGGTTCTGCGGTCTAAATTAAAAATATTGTTTAAAAGCCTCTCTTCTTCTTCATCCAATTGTCCTTCCGATTTGGATTCGGCTATGAGCATTTTTAGTTCTGCCGTGCTCAGGGCGGCGGATTCCTGCAATTTGGAGGCGCCGAGGCAATAGAGGATTATTCTGGCCGCAAAGTTCAGGACTTTCACCGCCGGCAGAAACAAAAGGTGGAAAAACCTCATCGGGATGGCCAAAATAAGAACAGTCGCTTCCGAACTGCGGATGGAGAGGTTTTTGGGGGCTAATTCTCCAAAGGTGACATGGATGAAGGTGATTATGGCGAAGCCGACGATGACCGACAGCGATTGGATGACGGTCGGGTTGGTCAGGCTGAATAAGGCGAATACCGGTCTGAGCAGCGCGGCTACCGCCGGTTCTCCCAGCCAGCCTAAGCCTAAGCTGGATAAGGTTATGCCTAGTTGGCAGACCGAGAGATAGTCTTCGAGGTTTTCCAAGCCGAAAAGGGCGGCTTTGGCCTTGGTCTGACCGGTTTGGGCCCGAAGTTCCAGGCGGGTGGCTCTAACCCTGACGAAAGCGAACTCCGCAGCCACGAATAGGGCGTTTAAGAGCACTAAAAACAAGGCGGCCAAAAGCATGATGAATGTGTTCATGGCGTAGAGGAAAAATATCCCAAAGCGAATTTTAAAATTTGACGAAATTTAGGCCGGAAGGGCGAAAATAAAACGGAAAAAGGCGAAGACGCCATCAAGGGCGCGGCCCTTTGAAGGACAAGTTGGAGAAGCCTTCATAGAGCACAGTCCTCTAAAATTTAGTGATGAACCATCTTGACATGCGATTGATGGGCGAAAAGTCGCTAATTGGAAAAAACGTCGTCTCAGAGGACATAGGCTGTCCGTCTACCTATGAAAGCCATTATATGTTATAATTGGTTCGTTTCATAGTTGCTTATTGAAAGTTCTTTGCTTTCGGGTCGATCGGAAATTTCGCGACTGTCTAAATTGCTCAAGGTTTGCAGCGTCTTGTTTGGCCGCTTGTCGATTGCGCTCGGCAGGCGAATTCCAAAGC
>JAISZP010000189.1 GCA_031269135.1 Deltaproteobacteria bacterium
CGTAATTTTGGACAATCTTTTCGGTCTCGAGGCATATTTAGTTTTAGGGATTTTGTTTGGATAAATTTTCGACGAACTCTAAAGCATAGCGGTCGGTCATGCCGGAAATAAAATCGCAAATCGCCTGCTCTCTACTTTCAGCCAGCTCATGGAAAGCCAGAGTTCGGTATAAATGATCGTCGCTCATTAAGGTGCTATATATAAAGCTGATTACCGATTTCCCATAATTCAACTGAAGATTTATCGTTGGATTAAGGTAGACTTTTTCGTTGAGAAAGCGCCTCAGTTCAACCATGGACTCTTCCATGGGCTTGGAAAAAGAAATCGATAGGAGTTCGTGGGACTGATCGGTGTTATTCAACAGATCGATGACCATGCTGTTTATGCGGCAAGAAGCATTCGCTCCGAAACGTTCCATCAGCGATGATGGAATGCTGTTTACGGAGACGATGCCCGCTTGAATCGCATCATCAAGATCGTGGGCCAGGTAAGCTATTATGTCGGCCGCTCTCACCAGCTGCCCTTCGTAAGTGCTGGGACTCTCCGAGCCGCTGACGAAAATCGGGCCATAGCCTTTGGAATGTTTTAGAATGCCGTTTCTTACCTGGTTCGTTAAATTTAAACCATGGCCGCCATGAGATAAAACGTCGACGATTCGCAGACTCTGGTCTTGATGCCTAAATCCGTTAGGGCTGAGTTCGTTCAACACCCGCTCGCCCGCGTGCCCGAAGGGGGTATGTCCCAAGTCGTGCCCGAGGGCGATGGCCTCGGTCAAGTCTTCATTGAGTCCCAGGACCCTCGATAGGGTCCTGGCTATTTGAGAGACTTCCAAAGTATGGGTCAAGCGGGTTCGATGGTGGTCGCCGGAAGTGGCGATGAAGACCTGCGTTTTATGTGCAAGACGGCGAAAGGCTTTTGAGTGAATAATGCGGTCACGGTCCCGTTGGAAAGGGGACCGAAAAGGGCAAGGCGCTTCGTCCACAAGGCGCTGAGCCTGATGGGAACGAGCAGCGAATTTAGACAGGTGGTCGTCTTGATCCGTGGAGCGCAAAAAAACAGCCTTCATCATTTAACCGCGACAGCCGCTTAAATAAAAAATCAAGTCAAGACCTCGGCGATTTTCGCTTTAAGCTCCGAGAGATCGAAACTCTTGACCACATAGTGGTCGGCGGCTATGGATTTCATGTCGTCTTTGAAGGTATCGTAGGCCGAACACAGGATCACCGGCAAGTCGTAATACTTGTTGCGTATGTCCTGCAAAAGATCAAGCCCATTATAGTCGACCATCTTAATGTCCAAAACCACCACGTCAGGTTTATCCGCATCGATACGTTCCAAGAGGTTCAAACCGTCTTCGGCGGTTATCACCTCGTACCCTTCCTCAGTCAACTCCTCTGAATAAAGCATACGAATGTGGGCTTCATCATCGACTACTAGGATTTTTGTCATCGTTGCAACTCCGAGCCGAAACAATAAGATAGAAAGAGGTTAAGACCTCTTGTCCGGACGAATAAACATAATCGCCGGCGGCCGCCCAAGGGAAAAGAAAAACCCAAGAGGGCTTGACTAGATCTTGGAACCGAAATTCCAACGCATTCCCTGAGACTTCATTAGCTAGTATAGTGTAGTTTTGCGGCCTTGGCAATATGGCTTTCATTTTATCGGCGGTTTTACTTTCGGCGCCAGGCTTTTTTTCTTGTCGATTTTCGCTTTTTCTGTTTCCTAAATCCCAGCGGCGCATCACATCAAAGCTTATTTATTATTTTATTGTAGTATTTTTAGCTAATATAAATCAAATTTTAAATTTTAGTCATGAAATAAATAGTTTGGTTTCGGCTTTGGCTTTGGCTTTTCAGCCGCTGCCGCGCCGCCTCTAAGGACTCGCCTAGCCGTCGCCGCCAAGGCCTCGCTTAGGCGCCGCCTAACATTATCCTTCGATTTTTCTCATATCTTCAATAGTTCGACTTAGAAGACTAAGCTGGTTGTCGATGCTTTCCTCACGGCATATCTTAGCCCGCAGAGCCGCCGCCCCCGGAAGTCCCAGGGTGTACCAAATTAGAATCGACCGCAGGCGAAAAACAGCCTTTGGCCCTATTTGCTCTTCCAATAAGCGGGCATGTCGGACGGCGGTCCGAAGTCTTTCTTCCAAGCTCTCGCTTTGGTGAGAGCCTGTTCGAAGCTCATCCAAACACTGCTTGAATATCCAAGGTCTGCCGCGGCTGGCCCGTCCAATCATGACGGCTTTGACGCCGGAGGTCTTTAGCCTGAAAACGGCCTCTTTGGGATCCGTTATGTCGCCTGAGCCTATGACCGGAACGCTTACTGTTTCCGCAAGAGCTTCAATCAAAGACCAGTCGGCTTGTCCTCCAAAACGATCGGTTACGTACCGAGGATGAAGGGTTATGGCCGCAGCCCCCGCCTCGACCAGCTTCGGCGCCAGATCCAGCGCTATGGGACCGTCTTGACGAGAAAACCCGGGCCTTAACTTCACCGTGACAGGCGCATCGACGGCGCCGCTCACCGCGCTTACCAGGCGCTGACAAAGCTGAGGGTCTTTGAGCAAAGCCCCGCCGTGCCCGCTGGAAATCACTTTTCTTGCCGGACAACCAAAATTGAGATCGATGATGTCCGCCCCGGCATGCTCTACGGCTACTTTTGCGGCTAACGCAAAGGCGCCGGGGTCTTTGCCGAAGAGCTGGACGCAGAGGATCTTTTCTATCTCTCTGACGCTATAAAGCATCTTTAAGGTCTGCTTGCCGCAATGAGCCAAAGCCGTCGCGCTGGCCATCTCCGTCACCGCCAAAGCGCAGCCGTGCTCTATGGCCAAGCACCTATAAGGCCAGTCCGTCAGACCAGCCATAGGAGCTAAAAAGAAAGGGTTCGCAGGCTCGATTGCGCCGATTTTAACGACCGCACTGGAGCTGGACTCAGTGGAGCACAATTACGTGATCCTTTGCCGTGTACAAGTTCGGGGTCTTAAACAAAAGACGTCCCGTGCCCGCTGAAACCCAGCCGGCTTCCACCTCGGCAAGCTGCTCTTCTTTGGCCAAGCGATTATATACCTCGCCGTCGAGGTAAGCCACCCCGACGTTGCCTACTCCCAAAAACTCCAACAAGTAATCGCGGCTTTTCTCGCCGATAAGCTTCGAGCTCTCTTTGGCTTTGATGGTGAACGTCAAAGAGGACTGGGCGCCGCCTGGAGTCACTTCCAAGACCGTTTTAGCTATCTCCCCTTTTTGGTAATTTTTATTCTTGCCGTTATCCTCGTACCAGTCGAAGCTGGTGGCGCCATCGCCTGGGAAGATCTTGATCATATACTGCGGGGAAGAATTGGACTGAAAGTTCAGCATCGGTATAACCGCGCCGGAGCGCAACAATAACGGGGCCACGTGTATGCCCAGCAGCTTGGAAGGAAGACTGAATTTGCCGGCGACTGTTTGGTCGATGATTTCTTTTCCGTGCACATCGTACCAGCGACCAGCGGGCAGGTGAAACTCCAACACCTCCTCGCCCTGATTGACGCCGGCCGCGACCAGCATATAAGGCCCCAACATGGTCTCAAAGGCGCTCTCTCTGGCCAGTTCGTCGTCTTGAAAGTAAAATAGAATCGGAGCCACTATCGGATCGCCCGTCAGGTAGGCTTGATGCGCAAGGGAGTAGTAATAAGGCTCCAACTGGGCCTTGATGTCGAAGTTTAATTTAGCCCAGCTCTGATCCAACACCTCCACCGGCAGGACCAAAGGAAGGTTGACCAAGACGTTTTTGGCGAGCCAGGCCTCATAGAGCTGGTTGCTTCTAGTCAAAGGAAATTGTTCGAGCATGCCGGAAATGTCGGTCGCGTAGTAATCGACTCCGCTCATATTCAGGTGCGCCCTGGCCTGACCGGACCCTGCCGCGAAAAAGACGTTGGGCTCCGAAACGAAAAGACCGGCGCCGTAACGACCAAGCCCTGCTATGCCCGAGCGCGAGAGCAGAAACAACCTTGGGACCTCGCCTCTGATGAACAATTGGTTGCTCAGCCCGGTGCTGAAACCCTCCATCCACGACAAAGAAAACCTTGAACCCCAAGCGTAATGGGAATGTGCCCGAGGATCCGATACGCCTTGGTACCAAGATTTGGAATTGTAGATCTCAGGTTCCCCAGACACCAGGTGAAATAATCTCGCCCCTTTCGTGACCTGATCCAATCGCCCCAAGCTGTGCCAATAGGAGGCGGCCGCAGGATCGGTGTAGTCTATAAGTCCCGACGGCTGAGTTTTATAATCGAGGATCGACGGAGAGCCTTCGGGGCCGTTGTCTCTTACTAAAAAACCTCTCTTTTCAAGATCGAGAAACTTGGGCGACTGCGCCGGTATGTACGGCGTTTCCGTCACCAATAAATTTATCCCGCTTGAGGCGGCTTCAGCCAGAGGAGGTTCGCCTTCATTAGCGGTCAGCATCACCGTCATGGTTTCAAAGTTGCTTTTCTTGGCTGATAAATTTTGAAAAAACGCTTCGTACGTCTCTCCTTTATCTTTGTCGCCGGCGACCAGCCAAGGGCTGAAGACCGATTTGGGCGGCACCGGCGCGCGACCTAAGATGTTCATGAGGTTTCGTCTCACCGTAGGCAGATTCGGCCCTAAAAAAACAAAAAAGTCTATGCTCTGATGAGGACTTAAAGGGCCGCTGGGACCGACGAACCAAGGCTTGGTGGTGAAATCCCACATCAAAGGTCTGGTTTCGTTGATGAAGATGGCCCCATTTTCAAAACCAGGTCCCAAAGCATAGCAGGCCGGCGCCTGGATGCCGCTGGTGCGGCTGCTCATGCCTTTTTCGAAGATGCTGCCGAATGGGCCTCCGGGCATGACCACATGGCCGAGATGGTTGATGTAGATCGCCGTAAAACGTATGTCCGCTCCCAGTCCCACAATGTGGGTGTACCTCTCGCCGTAGAAATTCAGCCCGGCCAGCTGGCCGTCCGGAGCGTAAGGAGTGATGGTGAAGACCACCGACTCGGCTGCGGCATCAGGCAATCGCTCAAATATCGTCAAGGTCGGATTGTTGCCGTCGGCCCCAGTGATTTGCACCCGTCCGTCATTTCCTTTTAAGGGGGGTCGTGTCCAGCTCGCAGGATTCGCCAACATGGGAGACGGAGGCCATGGAGACGTATGGTCGGGCTCGTTTAGACTGATTTGAAGATGCCACACCCCTTGGCCGACCAATTCTTGAGTCAAAAAATACGGTCCAAACTTGGAAATTTGCGCAGCCGCCAGGCTGGGCAAAGCCGTCGCCAGTTCGGCGGAAATAATGAAAAGCGATAATAACAAAAAGACCGCCGCCTTACCGAATCGTTGAAGCAGTAGCGGCGACCGCATGATATTTATGAGCGCAATGGGCGCATGTAAGGTCAAGGCGGCAGCTTTAAGCTTTTGGGGCATGGGGCAAAACCTCGAAAAGTTTCAAAAAGTCAAAACCTTATTGGACGCGACTATCCAATTATCCAGACGATCCAACTGTCCAGACCATTCTATCCATACTGTCGTAATCATGCTATTGTACCAATAATATTTCAGCAATGCCATTGCGGCGACGCTTCAACGCTTCAATGCGGCACTGCTTCAACGCTTTTTTGAAAACCATCACGGAACCTATGACCATTAGGCGGCGCAAGACTAACGTTTCAGATCTTTGATCATTCGGCTCAATTCTCTTTTTGAATCGGCTTCTTTCATGGCCTGACGCTTGTCATGCTGCTTTTTGCCTTTGGCCAGAGCCAATTCCGCCTTCACCAAGCCTTTTTTAAAATACAGCTTCAGCGGAATTAAGCTTTGACCCTTTTCTTGAGTCTTGCCTATGAGCTTTTTAATCTGCTGACTATGCAAAAGCAGTTTTCGTCGCCTTAACGGCTCATGGTTGCCGTAATGAGCGTTGGCGTAGGGAGTGATGTGGGCATTGACCAGATAAGCCTCCCCATGATCGATACGGGCATAAGCGTCAAGTAGGTTGGCTTTGCCCAGTCTTAAACTTTTCACTTCAGTGCCTAAGAGAACTATGCCCGCCTCGAAGCGCTCGCCAAGCTCATATTCGTAGGATGCCTTTTTATTTTGGCAGATTATTTTTATCGCTTCTTGTTTTTTTGCGTTCATTTTTAAAACCTTTTCATGAAAATCGCGCTATGACGCCAGGCGGCGGAATAAGACGCCTTAGCGGCTTAGCCATCGCGCCGACGTCATAAATACGTTATATTATTGTCGAGTATTTGCTGCAGTCGGCTGTGGATATCCTGAGTTTTCGCAAATTGTCCGCTTGAGCCTATCCATCCGGGTCTCCAACTCAAGGATCTTAGATTGCAAAGATACGCTGCTCCCGCAGTCGCATGCCATTAGGATTATAATCATTAGGATCATTATCGCAAGGATGACAGGCGATGGACGTATGGCTCTCAAAAAGCTCAAATCAAAAAAACGCTTCCCCTCGCCTATTATGATAGCAAGCGCATACGTCAAAAAATGCCGCATCGCACCCGGACTCGCGGCAAACTTTTCGCTTTCTCGGAACTAATGACCTAGCGAGAAACGTTAGCCCTAACGGCAAGCGCAGTCTACATTTGTGCGCGGCAGAGAGTTCGCCGAGAAAATACGGCTGATTTCAGCGAAAAGAAAGGGACTGAGGGGGTCTTCCAATAAAAACTTGTGAGATCAGGTTAAAGGAGAGCTTTTTTTTCCGGTTTTCTTCTTGCCATCGAACCGATCCTATAATATACTTATTCGGTTGAAAATGGGTAGAAAAAATAGTGGACCCAAAACAAAAACGCCGGAAATCGCCGAAGAACTTTCAATTTGTACGGCAGTATTCGCCGAAAGCTTAGCGGTTGATTCACTAAGGCAGGGCGCGACGGTCTCAGCTAGGCGAGTCGTCGAAGAACTCGCTGGTCGTCCGCCTAAGCTCAATCGATAAGTCTGCTCTATATTAGGAAAACTCCACTGTTTTTCAGCTTAACGTCGACAAAAATGGGGATGTAGCTCAGTTGGGAGAGCGCGGCGTTCGCAATGCCGAGGTCAGGGGTTCGATCCCCCTCATCTCCACCATAACATAATCCGAACGGATTCGACAAAGTCCGAAAGTCTTTTAAAATCAAGGCTTTCGGACTTTTTCTTTGTCCAAGGCGATCCTGCAAAATCGGTCGACATACCGACAAAATGACGGTATAACTGACGGTACGAACTCAATTCAAAAGGAGCATACCGTCATGCCGCTGACCGACACATTCTTACGAAACCTCAAGCCTGAAGACAAACCAGTAAAACATGCCGACATGGAAGGTTTATATCTGTATTCAACACCCACTGGATTAAAGTCTTGGCGCTTCGATTATCGCTATGAGGGCAAGCGACAAACCATGACGTTCGGGACATATCCTTTGCTTTCCCTTAGGCAAGCCCGAGAGAAGCTCATGGATGCCAAAAAGACCCTCCAGTCGGGCATCAATCCTGCGATGCAGAAAAGAGCCGTAAAAGATGCTCAAGCAACCAGTTCGCTTGGTTCCTTCGAAGTTGTGGCGAGGGAATGGTTCGAGCGAAAGAAAATCGGCAAGGTAGAGAGTTACTCTAGTCGGATATGGGGCAGAGTCGAAAAGGAACTCCTTCCATTTCTGGCCGACCGCCGGATAAGCGAGATCACGGCGCCTGAATTATTGGAAGTTCTTAGGAAGACTGAAGCTAGAGGGGGGGTTGATACGGCACATCGTTGCCTTCAATGCTGCGGCCAGATTTTCAGGTACGCAATCGCAACCGGAAGACTCTCCCATGATATCTCGGCTGACCTAAAAGGAACTCTGAGTCCTGCTATACATGGTCATATGGAAAGCCTTAAAGGTGCTGATGAGGTTGGAGGTTTGCTGAGGTCAATTGACGCTTTCAGCGGCAATTTGATTGTTAAAGCAGCGTTAAAGACGGCTCCTTATGTTTTTGTGAGACCAGGAGAACTACGTCACGCTGATTGGTCTGAAGCTGTTTGATGTCGGCAGAGAGTTCAGCGATGAAGGCGCTGCGTTCTTCAATAGTCGCTAAAGCTTCCTGCTTGGCGGCCTCGGAAATGGCCAAAGAATTTGAAAAAAAATCTAGGTCCTTGGTGCGTTGGTCCAACTCGCTTCTGAAAGTTGTAGCGACAAATGCTTGATTGATATGCGTACAATATTTAACGATTTGCGTTAATAAATATATCATGATCTATCATAGA
>JAISZP010000194.1 GCA_031269135.1 Deltaproteobacteria bacterium
ACTGTGTCATAGTCATTAAAGTAGGCTCAAAACTTTGTCCCTTAATCGGCAGAGTCGCCGGCCCAATATCATTGACGCAACCTAACGATACACCGGCGGTCTCGCCGTGTTTGATCCCAGCTTTAGCTATGGGGAGGTTCAGCATGCTTCAAATTGATGTCCCAGGCCAAAGCCAAGCGCTTGTCTTAGAACATTTGATTTTAGACTATAACGGAACAATGGCCGTCGACGGCGTGTTGAACCAGGATATACGTCCTGCCCTAAACAGCTTAGCTCAAAAATTGACTATCCATGTCGTGACGGCCGACACCTTTGGAGCGGCTGAGGCCAATCTGAGCGGTTTAGACGTAAAATTCGTCAAACTGACCAATAGGCGGCAGGCGGAGGCGAAACTTGATTATCTGATTGCCTTGGGAGCTCAAAAGTCGGTCTGCATCGGAAACGGACGAAACGATCGCCTGATGATTAAGACGGCCCGTTTAGGCATAGCCGTCATAGGGCCTGAAGGCGCCTGCGGAAAAAGCGTGTCGAACGCGGACGTGGTCGTTTCGGACATAGCTTCGGCCTTAAATCTACTGTTAAATCCCTTGAGATTGACGGCGACGTTGAGAGATTGAGCGCATTGCCGCTGGCGATGCGCTGCAAGATCGCTTGTCGAAGACCGACTAAAACCTGAAACAAGCTAAAACCTAAAACAAGCAATGCCGAAAAAGCAAAGAAAAAAATTCTTGACAAAAATCGCTTGCCTCGTTAATAATTAATTAACGGGGCAATTAATTTTTTAGGCTCTTGACAATCTGCCGAAATATGTTTTTTCCGAGGGGTTCCTTTATGCCTAAACGGTCCAAAGCGCAACTGGAAATAAAACCCAAAAGGGTCGGTCGTCCGCTCAACAGCGACAATTGCGCCTATAAACAAGCCATCCTTGATGCGGCTATATGGGTCTTTTCCGAAAAAGGGCTGGCCGCCAGCACCATCAAAGAGGTGAGCCGGAGAGCCGAAGTCACTCCGGCTTTGGTGCATTATCACTTCGGAGACAAAAACGCATTGATGGAAAAGACCCTAGACCATTTTTTGCCGCCGCTGTCGGAAAGAATCTGGTCGGCGGTGAACTTGGATTGCGAACCATTGGAAATGCTTAAAGAAATACACAGAAGACTTCAAGAGGTGATCGAAAGTTCCCCTTGGATTGCGCCGTTGTGGAGCAGAGAACTCGCCAGCGAATCAGGCCGTTTAAGAGGTTATATGAGTTCTCTGTTGGATCAAAAGACGCTCGACAGGCTCGTGAGCCAAGTGAAATTAGGACAAAAACAGGGCACAATCAACCCGAAATTGGTGCCGGAACTGGTCTTCAGCTCAATTATCGGAGGATTGCATTTCCCTATTCTAACCAGAGCCGTCTGGGAAAAGAATTTCAAAACTCGTAAAATAACTGTGGCGATGACCTTGGAACACATCAGGGCTATGGCCGACAAAGGTTTTTCGGCTGGAAAGGCGACTGACGATGAGTGAGCAAACAACACGACAACCCAAAGGTTCTGGTCAAGAGGCGAGTCGCGACCTCAGCCGAAGCCAAGCTCAAGGCCAAAGCCAAGACCTAGACCAAGGCCAAGACCAATCCCAAGGCCAAGACCAATCTCAAGGCCAAAGCCAAGCTCAAGCTCAAGTTCAATCTCAGGCCTCCAAGAAATCGTCAGGGGGCCGTTCTTTGCTGAGGGCTTTATTCATATTCTTACTTATCGGATGCGTTTGGGCCGTTTACTGGTACTTTTGGCAACGGCCTTTGGAGACTACCGATGACGCCTATGTGGCGGGAAACCAAATTCGGGTCTACTCGCGCACCTCAGGCAGGGTGAGCGAGATCCTGACCGACGACACCAAGGAGGTTGCGGCGGGGGATTTACTGGTTCGTTTGGACCAAACCGACGCCGTCTTGGCCCTCGAACAGGCGAAAAACGCTTTAGCCGCCGCCGTAAGGGATTTCTACAGCTCCTCTTCCCAGCGAGACCGCTTGGAAGCCGTCATCGAGGCTCGGGAAATTGAATACGCGCACCTGAAAACCGAGTATGGACGCCGCCAAAACCTAAAAACCGGCAGTTCCGTCACCGCCGAAGAACTCGAGCGCTACCGCGCGCAAGTTTCCGTCGCCGAGGCCAATCTAAAGGCCTCCCGACTGGAGCTTCAAGCCGCTCAAAGACAATTGGGAACAGGCCCTCTCCTTGAAAACCCTCAGGTGGCCTTGGCCGTCTCGAAGTTCAAGCAAGCTTACCTAGCTTTGAAGCGATGCGAAATTAGAAGTCCCAGCGCCGGGATAGTGGCTAGACGGACGGTGCAGGTGGGTTCCGAGATTTCGCCGACCACCGCGCTTATGGCTGTGGTCTCCACTCGAAACGTTTGGGTCGAAGCCAACTTTAAGGAAATACAACTGGGGAGGATCAAGCCTGGACATAAGGCGGTGATAAGAGCCGACATGTACGGAAGAACGGTCGAATACCAGGGGATCGTCATTGGGCTTTCCGCCGGCACAGGCAACGCCTTTTCTCTTCTGCCGGCGGAAAACGCCAGCGGCAACTGGATAAAAGTCGTTCAGAGAGTGCCGGTGAGGATAGGCTTGGATAGCGGGGAGTTGGAAAAAGCGCCCCTTCTTTTGGGGTTGTCTCTCGATGTGGCCGTAAAAGTGGAGCAAGAGCCTGCGGATATGCCTCAATCGAGCGAAACGACCGCTTACCAGAGCTATGACGAAGATGATTACTCAAATGAGATGGAGCAAATAATCTCCGAGGTGATTAATTCCAATCTCCCCGAAGGCGCGACTTTTTCGGGAACTCGATTAGAGGCG
>JAISZP010000228.1 GCA_031269135.1 Deltaproteobacteria bacterium
CAATCATCTTGCCTTTGATCATGTCCTTTTTGGGGAGCTTGTTCTCAGGCACATTGTTCTTTCTGGCCTTCTGAACTTTTTCCTCAGCCTCAGCCTCGGCTTTGACCTCGAATATCGCCTTCTCTTTATCGACTACAGCTTGAGGAAGGTCTTTGATTTGAACGGCCGCAGGATTGGCGGCCGCGACATGCATGGCTATGTTGTGAGCCAATAGGTCGGCTTCTTCGCCTGGTTTGCCGACGGTCAAATTCACTAAAACCGCCAACCTTCCGCCGGCGTGGACATAAGCATGAACCAAGCCGTCATCTTTAGCGGCGATGAGTTTAAAGCGGCGCAGCTTCATGTTTTCGCCGGTGGTGCCTACCGCCGATTGTATGATTTCGCCGAAGGTCTTGCCGCATTTGGGGCAGACGCCGGCCAGACACGCCTCCACATCAGCGGGGGGAGAAGAGCAATTGATTAAAAAATCGGCGATGGATTCGGTGATGTTTTTGAAGGAATCCATTTTGGCGACGAAGTCGGTCTCGGTATTCAACTCGACTATGGCCGCTTTTTTGCCGTCCGGGCTTTGAGCCGTCAGAACCAGGCCTTCGCGGGTGGCTCGACCGGCGCGTTTGCGGGCGGTCATAAGACCTTTTTGGCGAAGCCAGTCTACAGCCTTGTCGATGTCTCCGCCGCACTCTTGGAGGGCCTTTTTGCAATCCATCATGCCGGCGTTGGTTTTGTCTCTGAGCTGCTTTACTAGTTTAGATGTTATTTCCATTTTTTCCTATTCCTATCCTGCTTCAAAGCCTCAAACAGCCGCAAAGGCGACCGGAGGCCGAAAAATTGTAGCTTTAGCCGAAAAGCCGTCGGAAGACGGATTTTCGGCTAAAGTATATATCTTGCATATTTAAGCCGACCGCCAATGAGGCGGTCGGCCTCTGAGTTGGTTCGGCGAAATTTGGGTTATGCGTCTCAGTCGGTTTTGGGCTGCATAGTTTCCGCAAGGACTTCAGGAGCGGGGACGTACGTCGGGTCGACGGCGCCTTCTTCATCCTTATCCGGGGCGCCGCTTGAGCCTCTGGCCTGCTCTTCATAGCGGGCGCGGCCTTCCAGGCAAGCTTCGGCCATCTTTGAGGCCATCAGCTTTATGGCTCTAATGGCGTCGTCATTGCCGGGGATGATGTAATCGACCTCATCGGGGTCGCAGTTGGTGTCGACCACGGCCACCACAGGGATGCCCAAGCGCCTGGCCTCGGCGGTGGCGATGTTTTCCCGCCTGGGATCTATCACGAAGATGGCGCCTGGCAGCCGGTCCATCTCTTTAATCCCTCCCAGGTTCTTGCGGAGTTTGAGCATTTGGTTTTCCAGCTGGATGATCTCTTTTTTGTAGTACAGGTTTATGGTGCCGTCAGCCTTCATGTGTTCGAGTTTTTTTAAACGCTCGATGCTTTTCTTGATGGTGACGAAGTTCGTCAAGGTGCCGCCGAGCCAACGGGAGTTGATGTAAAACATCCCGGCTTTGTTGGCCTCGTCTTGTATGGCCTCTGCGGCCTGTTTTTTGGTGCCGACGAATAAGACGCTGCGGCCTTGGGCTACGGTATCGACTATAAAGTTGTAGGCGGTCTTGAAAAGTTGGACGGTTTTTTGAAGGTCGATGATGTAGATGCCGTTGCGGGCCCCGAAGATATAGGGCTTCATTTTCGGGTTCCAGCGTCTGGTCTGGTGTCCGAAGTGGACGCCGGCTTCCAAGAGCTGCTTCATGCTGACAAGGGACATGTGTTCTCCTTAAGGTTTTTCCTTTCACCCGCTGAACACCCGGATGGGCACCTCAAGCAGCGAGTGTGAGAGATGATGATGCGCGATGCTGATTGCAACGCCTATAGCCTTCAACAGGATTTTAAAGCGTCAGTCGATTTGGACTTGCTTAAATAAAGCCTGATGGGCTAAGTGCCAAAATAAACCGAAAAATACTAGCATGTTTTCAAATTTTTTTCAATGGTTAAATTTGGCTTGAATTTTTGAATTTTATGGATTTCAGTTTTCGGATTTTCAGTTTTCAGATTCGATTTACGACTGGCAAACTTGAATTTTAGAGTTCAAGCCATACCGACGAAGCTCTAGCGATAAAGTCATAGTGACAAAGTCATAGCGACGAAGCCGGAAAAAGAAAGCCGGAAAAACGAAGCCATAGTTGAAAAGAAGATAGCCGAACCCATGGCTTGGATGGAGTCGTCCTAGCGGTCGTGAGACCAAGGCGAGCATTCGTCGCCTATCTTATACTCTTTGGGACGGTTTGACGACCGATTCGTAGCTCTTTGCCTCTCCGATACGCTCTGCAAGTCCAATGCCTGTCGCTTGTCGTCGCCTGTTTTTCGTCGTCTGCTTGTCGTTCGTCATCCGCCTGTCGCATGTCGTCGCCGATATTCATTAATCACCGTCTTGACTCGTAAAGCGCCCGGCAGCCAAAAGCTGCGGAAAAATCAAGGAGCTGCGAAAAAAGCCAGGAACTGCGGAAAAAGCCAGGAACTGCGGAAAAAGCCAGGAACTGCGGAAAAATCCAGGAGCTGCGAAAAAAACAAGGAACTGCGGAAAATCAAGGCCAGTTTCTGAAGCTGTCTTTAGCCTTGCTCTTTAGTGTCGGTCTTTGGTGTTTAAGATAATGATTGCAATTGTCAAACATTTATGTTATATTTTTTTCCCCCACTAAAATTAACTGTATTGTTCTTTAGGATTTGGGTGATGATCGACAGCAATACCGTGTCCCTTGCCCTGGAGAGGGTGTCGGAAAGATGGAAGCTTGTTTAATGCGATTGTTAATTTTATTTTTTTCGCCTTCTGAGGCCGATTTTCGTCAATCGGCTAAAAAGTCTTCGGTAAAAAGTTTTAGAGAAAAAGTTCTTGACGCAGTATTTGATGAAAAGCTTCCGTAAAAGACATTCGCCCATTGAATCAGGAGCAGCTTGGCGGAACCGCGACAGAGTATCGCCTCATTTTATTGGCTTTAGTCATCGGAATTATGTCGATCGTCTTCCCATTTGGTGGGGATAACCAAACAACTACTTCCGGGCGAGTCGAATCAGCCCGGCATTTTACCCGGTCATTGTCCTGGGTTTCTATTTATTGAGCATTAGGAGCGATACTCGATGAGTGTAATTTTAAAGTCTAACGACGCCCTTGGCGTATCCAACCGCGGCAATCCTGCAGAGTCAGGTCTTTGCACTCTTTGCCAAGCTAATTGTGTCGGTCGGTGTGAAGTATGGTCTTCCTGTCTTAAGGGCCGCGAATTATTGTACCCGAGAGATTTCGGCGGCATCACCGCAGGCGCCGGAAACACCGTCCCTGAAGGTGTTTCTTACAACACCATAAGGGTTTTGGGCTATTGCTACGGGGCTCATGACGCCCCTGATTCAGCCAAAAGCGGCGACGCACTTTTTACGGAAGTATCCCTTAAGACCGAGTTTGGAAGCAAAAAGAAGACCATCTCCAAATTCCCGTTCATGGCGGGAGCTTTAGGCTCCACTTTCATCGCCGCGAAATATTGGGACGCCATGGCCGCAGGTTGCGCGATATGCGGCGTTCCTATCGTCATCGGCGAGAACGTTGTGGGAGTGGACAAGCAATCAGTGATGAAAGACGGCAAGGTAACCGTCAGTCCCGAGATGGACCGTCGCTTGGCTTCATACCTGCGTTATTTCGACGGCGAAGGGGTCGCCATCGTTCAGCTGAACGTCGAAGACACCCGCAACGGCGTCGCCGAGTACATCGCCGAGAAATATCGCGAAAACGTCATGATTGAACTTAAGTGGGGACAAGGCGCGAAGAACATCGGCGGCGAGATACAGGTCAACGATTTAGGTTACGCCGAACTGCTCAAGTCAAGAGGCTATTTAGTGGATCCTGATTGCTCCAAGGACGAGGTCAAGGAGGCTTTCAAGAGCCGTTCCATTCTGAGTTTCGCTCGTCACAGTCGATTAGGCTACACCAACCTGAGTTCCTGGGAACAGGTCAGAGAAGACTTCCTTAATCAGGTCAAGTATTTGAGAGGCTTAGGCTTTGAGCGTATATCCTTGAAAACAGGCGCTTACGGCATGGAAGCTCTGGCGATGGCCATCAGACTAGCCAGCGAAGCCGAACTCGATCTTCTGACCATTGACGGCGCCGGCGGCGGGACAGGCATGAGTCCCTGGGATATGATGGAAAACTGGGGCGTGCCGCCTCTTCTTCTGCATTCCAAAGCCTACGAATACGCGGCCTTGCTGGCCGCAAGCGGCCAGAAGGTCGTCGACATGTCTTTCGCCGGCGGCTTTGCCCGTTCCAGCTCCATCTTCAAGGGTTTGGCTTTGGGTTCTCCATTCGTCAAGCTTATCTGCATGGGCCGCGCCATGATGATCCCGGGCTTTCTCGGCTCCAACATCGAAGGCGTCTTTAAGCCCGCCAACCGCGCTAAGATCAACGGCAACTGGGAACAACTGCCCAAGACGGTCACCGACCGAGGCTCTACGCCTGAAGAGATCTTCGCTAGTTGGTACGACGTCCAGAAAAAGGTCGGCGCCGACGCCATGAAAGAACTCCCCTTCGGAGCTGTGGCTATGTGGGGCATGCTTGACAAACTGGCCGCCGGACTTCAGCAGCTCATGGCCGGCGCTCGTAAATTCACTCTGGCCGCCATCGACCGCGACGACATCGCCTCCTGCAACAGAGAAACCGAACGCGAGACCAATTTAGCTTTCATAACCGATATAGGCGACGAAAAGGCCAAGTCCATCTTAAAGCGCAAATTCTAATTCGCCTAAGTTTTAAGTACGATACGTCAGCTACGTGCAGCCGGCGACCAGTCGATTCGACAGGTCGTCGGCTGCATTTGTTTTAAGCTTATAAACTTTAATGGAGGAATTGTTTAAAGAGAAAAT
>JAISZP010000242.1 GCA_031269135.1 Deltaproteobacteria bacterium
GATGCAATGGAGTGACTGGAGTTCAGACGTGTGCTCTTCCGATCTTCAGTCTGTTTAGTCTCTCTTTTTGTTTAGTCGGTCTTTGTTCAATCGCTCTTTATTTAGTCGCTCTTGGTTTAGTCTCTCTTGATTTGAAAGAGTCGGAGCGCTAGTTCGACGCTTGCCTTGGCCAATCTTAAGACTCCGCCGACCAAAAAACCTACCGGAATCGCACCTACCGCTCATACTTCGATTGACACTGCCTGCAAGCCGGCCAATACCCTTTTTCATCCCCTAAAAGAGATTCCCTAAGATCTTTCAAAGATTTTCCCTCCCAAATTTGCCGCAAGCTTTTATCATGAACGTTACCCATCGTCAGTTCTAAAGCCGACAAGTCGCAACAAGGAAGCACTTGTCCGTCATGCCTCACCAAGAGCCGTTTAAAGGGCTGGGCGCATCGCCCGGAGGGCGGGGGGACGCTTCCGCCTGCCGGAAAAAGGCCTGGCGAATCCGGTTGGTAGCGTCCGTAGTATTGAAGGGAGAAGAAATCCACCTTCCCTTCCCACTGACTGATGAAAGCGCTTAATTCAGATTCGTTTAAAGATGTAAGACAAAAACTCAGCCGCACCAAGGGAAGCTTTAAATGAGCTTGTTTTCTTAGAGCCAAGAGCTGCAAGATATTTTGCTTCACCTCTTTAAAATCCGAGCCGGGTCTCACAAGTCTGTAAGTCGATTCAGTGGCCGCGTCCAAACTGATCATGATTCTGGTGAGTCCCGCTTCAATCAAAGCCTTGGAAACGTCTTTGCTTAACAATAATCCGTTGGTGTTGAACATCGCTTCGATTAGGCCTTTTTGCCTCCCAAAGGCCACTAAATCGGGCAGTTGCGGAGCCAGCAGCGGTTCCCAAAGTCCTCCAAAACCCATGGACGCTTGGCCGGCCTCGACGCCTTCTTCGATCAGTTTTTTTACGAGATTGATTGAAAGCTGCGGGGACGCGGGATCCGCCGGGCGATCGCCTTGAGGTCTCCGACTCATCAGACACATAGGGCAACGCAGGTTGCAGACGGATTTGAGTTCGTAGTCGACGTGGAGAGGAAATGGATGGATTTGTCGGAAGGTTTTGGCCAAATCCCATCGCCTTCGGTAATCGTAAAATCGTTGACCGAGTACCGAACCTAAGACGGCGTTGGGGTCGGTTTTCGAGAGAAACCTTGAAACCTTTCTTGAGTCGGTGAAAAATTCAACCACTTTTTCTTCATTATTCAAGTCCTCGCCGACGCAGCTGAAGTGAAGATTTGCCTCGGGTCCGATTTTTTCTTCGGAATCGCTCACGGGAGAGCCGTAGCCAAGTCCCAGGGGTTGTCGCAAGGGGCTATGGTCACCTCGATGGCCTCGCCGGGAGTCGCGATGAAGCCTTTAGGCAGCAGCGCTTGAATGTAGTTGTCGGTCAATATTTTAGCCCTGCCGCTCGCTCGGTGCGGAGTGTTTTCCACCAAAGCCCTGCGGGTGCGTCCAAGTTGAGTTTTTAAAAAAGTTTGTTTTTTTACTTTTCCCAACCTGCGCAACTGAGACACTCTGCGCCGCTTGACTTCTTCCGGAACGGCCTGCTCCAGCGATGCGGCTTTAGTGCCCGCTCTGGGAGAAAAAGGAAAGACGTGCAAGTAGCCGAAGGGAAGAAGTTCCAACAATTTTAGGCTTTCTTGAAAATCTTCTTCCGTTTCAGACGGAAAACCGCAAATGATGTCGGTTCCGAGGTTGAGATCGACGAAATCGTCTTTGAGCCGTTTAAGGATTTCATAAACCCGGCCTTGATCGTATGGTCGTCTCATCAGAGACAATATGCGATCGCTGCCGCTTTGCACGGGCGCATGGATATGCGGAGCAAGCCAAGAGAATTTTGAAAGGGCGTCGGTCACCAGCGGTATTTCCAAAGGTTCCAAGGAACTGAGGCGAATTCTCATATCGGCGAGTTCGTCTCCGAAGCCGCCGTCGATCGCGTTTAAGAGATCGGTCAAATTTAATTTCGGCTCCAAATCTCCTCCCCAGTGACCTAAGTGTATGCCGGTCAACACCACTTCTTTTATGCCCATATCCAAGTAATTTTCGATGCCCTTCAGAGCTCTTTCGAGAGGCTGGCTTCTGGAGGAACCTCTGGCTAAAGGCACTGCGCAGTAAGAGCAATTCGCCTTGCAACCGTCTTGGATCTTGTGAAAAGCTCTGGTGCGGCTTGGCCGAGGGTCGCCGAAGTCGGAGAACTCCGTCAAGTTTTGGGAGACCTCGACGCTTCCTTTGGGAAGATTAAGGCGCCGAATGATGTCGGCTTTTTCTATTTGACCAAGCACTATGTCGGCCAGTCCAGGACCTGAAAGGGCGCCGGGGTCGATTTGAGCCAAGCAGCCGGTTCCGACGATATTGACCTTGGGATTCGAGCGCTTTAAGCGTTTGATGATGCTGACGGCCTCCCCGTCGGCTTTGTGGGTGACGGTGCAGGTGTTGACTATCACCAAATCGGCGTCGACCGCATCCACCATTTCGTAACCGATGGAAGAGAGCATCTGCGACATGGCTGTGGATTCGAATTGATTGACTTTGCAGCCCAGGGTGATTATGGAGGCTTTCATGATGCTTGGCTTCGAAAAAAATGAAGTTCCACGCTACCGAGTAGAGGCGGGAACCAAGACGACCTTTCCGGCGAGCTCGTCTTTGGAAAATACGGCCAAGGAAACGGCGATGGTCGGCATAGTCACCGTCTGCGGGAGATCCGCCGGGAATTGGCGACCTCCCAAAGTAAAGCGCGGCTGGGTTAAGGCAAGATCGTCTTGGAGTTCCACGCTGCGCACGATTACTTGCTTTCCGGCTTCAACGGACCAGCGCTCGCCTAAATTCAAGACCTTGACTTGTCCGTCGACTTCCAAGGTCACCGATAAAAGTTTAGGCTGGATGACGTCCAGGTAGGCGATCGCCAGAATATTCGGGCCGTCCTCCGCTCCAAGCTGGTAGAGCTTGCCTGACGGTTGACCGATGGAGAATCTCGGGATCATGTCCTTAGCGGTGTTTGCGGTGGTTCCAAGATCGTTTCCGGTTGTGTCCCCTTTTCGTCCGACGAAACCTCTCAGATTCATGACCGTGCCGGGCGGGAGATCGGAGGCGTGTTCTATTTGAACCATCTTGACCAAAGCGCCCTTCCTGACCGATAGTTTTTCTTCAGGACGTACGGTCACTTTTTGACCGTCCACTTCCAAGATGAAGCCCGTAACGATGGGCGCAGCCGTCTCGCCGCCATCGGCGGGAACTTGGGCCGGGGTAGTTTGAGATGGAGATGTTGTTTGAGACGGCGACGCAGTTTGAGATGGAGGTGCAGTTTGAGACGCAGATGCGTCCGGCGGACCTGAAGGCGTGGTCTCGACATTTTCCGTAGGAGGCGGGCCGTCGCCTGGAAGCCACCCTGCCCCAGCTCCGGCGACCGGTCCGAGCTGCGCCGTCAAAAGCTGCGGAGAACTCTCGGTTGAGCCGGGTTTTAAAAGTTCCAGTTGCACTTGACCAAACTTGACGTTGTCGCGTCTGGCCAAGATGGTGGTCGGCTTTTGGACGGCCAGGGGAAGCCTTATGTCGTTAAGTCCGCCCAACCCCATTATATCGACGCTAAGACCTCGGTCGTAGTTGGCGCCGATATGGACCACCTCGACGCTGTCGCCTGGAGCCACCATCAAAGTCTGTCCGTCGGCCACCGCCACCGGGAGTTTTCCGTTGACCGAGATCACCAGATACCGCAAAGACGGGGGTTCCAGATTAATCCTGGGCTGCTCCGGTATCACCCCGTAAAGTTCCATGAAGGCGTTGACGGCTAAGTTGTGCTGAAAGATCTTCATCTCAAGCGAGGGCAGTTGTTTCGACGTCTCGATGCCGAAGGCGGGGATGCCCAAAGAGGTCAGGGCGTAAAAGGTGGCCGACTTTCTTTGTTCTTTGTGAGCTGAAGAATCGGCTAGGGTGTCGTGGTTGGAGAAGTAGAACTTGTATTTCGGCTCGCTGATGTCTTGGTTGATCATCTCCACGACTTTTCGCGCTTCTTGCCCCAAATGCAGGACTCTACCGGTCTTTGGGTCGGTGTGGACTTCGGCGTCGGCTATGATGCATTGGCCGTACCTTGAGGGATTGGCCATGTCGCTTTCCCAGACGGGCCTAAAAAATCCCGAGCCGTCATGGAGATTTAAAAACAGATCGCTTTCCGCCATAAGGTTTTTTATTATGGCCACCCTATCGCTGTCGGGGTCTTTGTCTTGGACCTCGGCGAACTTACGGTTCATGTCCCCATCGGGGCCTCTGTCGAAGAGGATTATGGACTTGAAATTGGCCCTTGGAACGACTATCAGGTTTCCTCTCTTCAAAGCCATATCCACATACAGATCGGCCGACATGAAGCCGCCAGGCTCGTCGCCTTGAATGCCTCCCATGATCATGATGGTGGGGCCTTCGTGACGACCGTAGATCTTATAAATCTCCAATTCCTGAGGAGTGCCTTCGAAGTAGACGATGTGTTGACGGTCGTCCGACGCCGGCAGGGCGATCGGCCAAATGATCGAGACAAGAAAAAACAAGAAAGCTAAAAACAGCGCCTGAAGGACGATATCGCCCAAAGAGGCGCCCGGCAAGACATATCGACCGACCGGTTTCGCTTTGGAACCGGTCGGATTTATAGGCTTTGAAAAGATGTTCGAATATGATTTTGAAATAGCTGTCGCCATATTTTGAGTTTTTAAAGAGAAAAATGAAGTCGAAACATAACGTAAAATAATACGCGCAAAAAATAAAACCAGTTTATGGGCTTGAACTAGCGCCGCATAAACTAGATGCCGCGCGATACAGCCGTTTAAGTTTATCGGAACAGGCGAACTGATGATGGTCGGAATTTTAGGGTCTTTGCTCAATGGTCATCTTTTTGAGGAAAATAAGTTCCTTGGAGTCTTCTTCCCAAGCTAAGATTTCAGCGTTAAGCACTTGGGCGCCTTCAGGAAGGTCCATCTTGGCCCGCATCAATTTTGAAGCGATGATATTGTACTTTGTGCCTTTTTCCCATCCTTGCTCGGGCTTGGAGATATCGATCTCCGGGGCGGACATCAGGCTCAGCGCTCCATTTTTATCCTCAACCAAGCACATGACGATGGTTCGGCCTTTGACCCGCAATCCCGGCTGGGAGTTTTGGCGTAGAACAAAGGAAATCTGGCCGCGGGCGGAGAGCTTGAAGTCGTCCACGTCGATCGTAGGCTTGTCGGTCGGAACGTTGAGCAAGCTGTGCCAGGAGTTCCAGACGGCTTGCTCGTCCAAATCAGCCGTCTCGCCCGGCTGGAGCTCAGCGGCGTCAGGATCTTCGGAAGCATCTTCGGAAACAGCTTCAGAAGCATCTTCAGAAGGTTCTTGAGAAGGCTCTTGAGAAGCATCCTCAGCGGGCGGCTCGGCGTCTTGCGAGCTCTGATCGGCGACGCCGATCAAAGGCGTTTCATCTTCGCCGTCATCGGCCGACAGTAAAGCTTGGTCCAAAAATTCCAATATTCTCTTGGCTTCTTGCGGGGCGATTTCTTGGGCGGCAGCGTAGTTTTTGATCCTGTACAATTCATCGTTGAAGTTTTTTGTCTGCTTGACCTGCTGCAATTCCAAGCTGGTTTCGACCAACAGGTAAACGGCCCCCGCCAAAGCGGCTAAAGTCACAAAGCTCGATATCACGACAATCCACAGAAAGCACCTTGATAGGTTCATCTGACGGGTGCTCCCGTCAGATCGCATAATCATAAGATGCATTCGCTTAGGACCTTTGTCCCGGCGGTTAACCATCTTTAGGGGAGTGTTAGGGAACTCCGGCAAGAGGCCTCCTACGGCAGAGCTTTAAACGTCTCCGAGTCGATTTTCCAAAGACCGTCGACTGCCGTCAGTTCTAGAGTTTTAATGCCCCGGTCGCTGGTCTGATCGCTTTGGTAGATTTGCTCGAACGTCACCTTGGCTTTGGAACCGGTTATTGCGACCTGTGGACTAAGCGCCTCTACTTTAATGCTGCTAGTCTTACTCATAAGATTTCCTCTGTAGCGCTTAAAGGAATTCAAGTGAAGCTTAAGACCGGCGAAGTAGAAGTTAGGCGAATAGTATGAAAAATATTTTTCCTGGTCTTTTTGCGACCAGGCTGATATCCAGCCGGAGAGCAGATCCAGGGCGTCTTTCTCGGTCGGCGCGTTCGAGTTCGAGTTCGAGTCCGAGTCGACGGAGGGCAGCGGGTCGTCAAAAGAGGCTAACGCCACTGGATTCTCAAGCATCGTCGCCTCGGTCCCTTGGTCAGGTTCTGTCGTCTGAGTCGGTTGGGAACTTTGAGGTTGGTTTTTTTCCTGGCCGCTGTCGGCAGGCGAAGCGGCATCGCCTGAATTCAAAGAGGGGTCGCTTGTATTTAAAGAGACGTCGCTGGTTTCTAATGATGGGTCGGCGGCTTCTAAAGAGGCGTCGCTTGAATTTAAAGAGGCGACATTCGCTTCTAAAGAATCGTCGCTTGAAGCCGAAGAGTCGTCAGAACTCGGCCTTGCTAGGGCGCTGTCCTGCCCAGCCAGGTTCTGCTCTGGCTGAGGCGGATTTTGTTGATTTCGACCTATTGAGAGGCTCTCTAAAGAGGCTCTGGCTGTTTCGTCGGCGGCGGCCTGGGCGTCTTCATCAACGCCGCTGGTCGGTGAAACTTGGTTCTGGGCAAGTTCTGCAGGTTTGCTAGGCAAGAGCGCACCTGCCGAGGCGGAGGCCAAAGGCTCGGAGATTTGGGCGACCGCCAAAGGAGGGGTGGTGAAGGCTTGCTCCCTCTGTTCGGCGGTGAGCCACTTTTCCGGCTGCAAGCCGGGGAGATTGTTGTATTCCTCTCCGGAGATCAAATAACCGGAATCCGTTTTGCTGAGGTAAAGTCGCTTGGAGCCTATCGATTTAAAGCGATTATCGCCGTTGTAGTTTTGGGTGAAGCTGACAACGATCACGTCGCGGTGGCGAAAGATCTTAAGGTCGGTCAAAGTGACTTTAATTTGCTTATAACTTTGAGCGAGTCGGCGTTTATGGTCCATCCAGCCTTGGTAGGAACGGTTCTCGGAATTATAAAAATTTTTATCGTATTTTTTCGCGTACTGCTCAAGATCTTTATTCGCCCAAGCTGTGAGCCAGCTTTGGACAAAATCCGTGATTTGCTCCGCCTGTTGTTTGAGTTCGTCTACGGACAGAAAGTTAGGCGAGTCGTAGACTAAAATAGGAGTCTCGTATAACTTGATGTAAGGCTCCAAAGCGGCTATGTCATGGTTGAACAGTTCTATGCAGCCATTGGAATCATAGTCCACCAAAGGTTTATTGATGCCGTGCGTCCAGATGCCGTCGCCGCCCCGACCGATGTTCTTATCCCAAAAATTCGGGTAATCCATGGGGTAGGCCAGTATCCCATAGATATCCGGAAGTTCGGAGGGGAGCAGCTTTTGGCGGAAGATGTAATAACCCTCCGGGGTTTTCTTGTCGCCACGTATAAGTTTGTCGCCTTGGAGCATTCCTGTCGAGCAGGGAAGAACCTTTTCCAACCAAACATCGCCTTCGCCGTCATGGCGATAAATTCTCATCTCCTGGGTCGCTTTGAAGACGACGAAGATGTAACCGGGCTTGTTTCCAGGGTAGAGGATGGAGTCAGGCAAAAAAGTCTCAGGATCTTGAGCGTCGGCGGGAACCGATGAAAAGATCGCAAGCATAGTCGCCAGCATCAACACTGAAACCATGACTCCAAAACGCCTGGCCTTATGGCGTTTTAAGTTGGCTATCCCGGTCGATATGGATTTAAACGAAGAAATGAAATTCAATTGTAAACTCTTGAAGTTTTTCCATAAATGGCGGTCGTAAGGTCAAGTCGACTCTCGCCCGCAGGCTGCGGTGAATGACGGATTTGCGGCTAAGCCGACAATAAAGCTTGAGATGAAGCTGACGATAAAGTTTGCGATAAAGCTTGCGGCTTGGACGATTTCCCAGCTGTTCAAGATGGGAGATGACGAGATGACGAGCCGTTAATTTTTTTAGAACCGACGATGCATCTGCGGCATTGCGCGGCAGCCGACAGCGATTGCGTCTTTTGATAAAAGGTATGGACTATTTCAAGCTCACTTTTTCTTTAGAGGCGCCGTCAGTAAACTCTTTATTTTACAACACAATTCGGCTTTAAACAACCCCTTAGCCGCTTAGACGGCTACTGCCGCCGCTGGCGGTCCGGCGTTTCAGAGGCGATGAGGCATCCTGGCGTTGAGTTCAGCAAACCGTAAAATTGTAGTAAATTTATCGAGATAAGTCAAGAATAGCTTATTGTCGCAATTGATGAGTAAAAATACTTCAGCTTTTTATAAGTTTTTACGCATAAACGCGTGAGAATCGACTCGGCCGACTGAAATTCATCGTTTTTTTCGTCCGCCGAACCGGAAAAATTCGACTTCACTAAAGGACGCGGCCTTCCAATAGAGAGGCGCAGGCGGAAAAGGCTATCGTCGCCGACTTGGCTGCTGGCGGGAGATTTTGGTCAAGTAAATAAGAAGGGCTGAAACGGAGGCCGGCGTGACTCCCCGAATCCTTCCCGCCTGCCCTAATGTGCGTGGTTTTTTGGCGTTGAGGCCTTCAATCGCTTCCGTCGATAAACCTGGGACGTTTTGAAACTTGAAATCCGCTGGAAGCTCCAAGTTTTCCCTTTGGGCCAAGCGCCGCATTTCCGCCTGCTGCTTGAGCAGGTACCCGCTGTACTTTATCTCAATCTCAAGGCTCAGAGCGGCATCCGTTTTGATTTCACTCAACTGATCGACCACCCCGTAAAGATGATCAAGTCTCACTCCAGGGCGCTTCAAGAAATCATGAGCCGATACTGGAACTGAAAGGGTGGAATCGATGTCGGATATCCCGAACTTGTCTCCGATATCCTTGGCCTGAACGGGAGAAACTTTGACGTTCTTCAGAAGGCTTTCAAATCTTTCGATGGCCTGCTTTTTGTTTTTGAACAGGCTCGCTCTCTTTTCATCCAAAAGTCCGATCGATAGCGCCATATCGGACAGGCGCAGGTCCGCGTTATCTTCCCTCAAGCTCAAACGCCACTCCGAGCGGCTGGTGAACATGCGATACGGCTCATCAACGCCGGCGACCGTCAGATCGTCGAGCATCACCCCCAGCAGCGCCTGATCCCGCCCGAGCCTGAAAGGCTCGCTTCCGGAGGCCCTCAACGCGGCGCCTACTCCAGCCCACAGCCCTTGGCTGGCGGCTTCTTCGTAGCCGCTGGTTCCGTTTATTTGACCGGCCATAAAAAGACCCTTTATCTTTTGAGATTCCAGAGTCGGCTCTAAATCGGTCGGGTCGGAGATGTCGTACTCGATGGCGTAACCTGGCCTGGCCACTATGGTCTTTTCCAAGCCTGGTATGGTGTTTATCAAACGCTGTTGGACGTCGGGAGCCAAGCCGGTCGGAAGTCCGCTGGGGTAAACGAGGTCAGGGCCGTCGACTTCCAAAAAAACGTAATGTCGGCGACGATGAGGGAAGCGCTTGACTTTATCTTCCAGCGACGGACAATAGCGAGGCCCGGAGCTGACGGGATCGTCGGCGTAGATGATGGAGCTTTTGATGTTTTCGCTTACTATTTGGTGAGTTTGCGCGTTGGTGTAGGTGAGATGACAGGAAACCAAATTTCGAGGCGGGCCGCTCAAGACGGAAAATGGCCTGGCGTTCGGGTCGCCCGGCTGCTCGTCTAAACCCGTAACGTCGACGGTGGATTTCAGCAGCCTCGGAGCGGTGCTTGTCGACAAACGCGCCAAGCGGTGCCCTAGGTTTTCCAAACTGCTTTTCAGCAGCGTCGCGGGCGGCTCGCCGACTCTTCCGCCCGGAGTGGATTTTAGACCGTGATAGATCCGGCCGTTCCAAAAGGTGCCGCCCGTCAAGACGACGGCGCCGCACCTAAACTCTCGCCCGTCTCCCAATTTTAGTCCTTGAACCGCCCCGCACTCGGCTAAAACGACAGCCGCTTGACCGCTTAAAACCGTGACGTTTTTTTCATTGGCGACGAATTCTTTGGCCAGTGCGCTGTAAGTGATTCTGTCGACCAAATTTCTGGTGGCTCTCGCCGCCGGACCTCTGCTCTCCCCAAGAATGCGGCACTGGATCGCCGCTCGATCCGCTCCTAAGGACGCATAGCCGCCTAAGGCGTCTATTTCATGTAAAAGACCGCCCTTGGCGGGTCCGCCGAAGGCTGGGTTACAGGAAAGAACGCCTATGGTTCGCTCGTCCATCGTGACTAAAAGCGTCTTTTGGCCTAAACGCGCGGAGGCTAAAGAAGCCTCGAGTCCGGCATGGCCTCCGCCTACGACGATTACATCAAAGGTCAATTTTATTTTTCCGTTTAAAAAGCATTTAAGAGGGATGACGATCAGCTGAGGAAAAAATTATTTGACCGCTTTTCAGCTGTCGACGCGCAAGCCCGGTCGGCAAGCTTTCCTGATTTCAGCCATTTTTCGGCGGCCGCAAAATCGCCTGCGCGGTTTTAAGGCTGAAAAAATTCCTCAAGCTGAAAAAGTATATCAAGACGGCTCCGAAAAATCAAAAATCAGGCCGATGATAAAACGCCGAAGTTCGACCGCTCCCTCCAATCCTTCAACAATGAGGTCCCGGGCTGATCGTTTTTTGTCGGACGAGCGTTTTTTAGGGGGGATAAATTCCTGAGTAGTACGGACCGGGATAGGGGTTTTCCGGGCGACCTTTGTAGCGAGTTCTGCGGGAAGTTCTGTTGGCTCTATCGCCCTTGACCATCGGGACGTCGCCGCTTATCGGCCTGCGCATCTCCAAGGTGGTTTGGTAATTGGGAGGACCAGTCGGCACGTTGGCTCTTAAACTGTTGTCTATGCCTACCGGAACGTTGGTGATGCCGTAATCATGCACCTTTTGCCAATATATGGCCGCCTGACGCAACACTTTGACCTGCTGAGGAGTATTGCCCCTTACAGCCATGTAGCCGCTATGGATGGTCAAAGCCACATCCTGATTGCGGCCGTGCAGGCGGAAGAAATCGTAGC
>JAISZP010000245.1 GCA_031269135.1 Deltaproteobacteria bacterium
CGATCAGGGAAACGAAGACGACCAGGGAAACGAGGTCGACCAGGGAAATTGGTGCGGCAAGGACCCGCCACGTCGCATATAGGTTCAAGACCAATGTTGAGATCTTGCAGAGTCCGGATACGTTGAAGTTCCAAAGGGACTTGCAGTTGCGGACGACCGCGCGGGTCAAGAGAGCGCTCTGGAGCGCGACGCCGACAAACAACCTTGCTTATGACTAAACGATACCGTAAATAGATCGCGATATCATAGCTGGATAATATTGGCTAGACGACATCAGCTAGATATCTTAGATGGACATCGTAAGACGATAGTTTTAAAGCTGCGGAATTTTTATTCCGCAGCTTTTTTTATTCCCAGCTTTTTTTCATTCTGCGGCTTTTTTTATTCCGCAGCTTTTTTTCCCGCCAAATGTTTTAAAAGCGATGCTTGATCTGGGCAATAATTATGCAAGCCGAAAAATCATCGCATTTAAATGATGAAGCGATTTTAATTAAATGACGACTCGTCAAGATGAAAATCGAACAGAAAATCAAACTTGAAAGCGCCTTGCGTTCGCCATGAACGCAAAGGCCGTCATTGTATCCAAACCCTAAAAAACTCTTCCTCAACTATATGTCGGAGCGCATTCAACTGCCGCCGACTAAAGGTCAAAGATTGTCGCTTGCATTTTCGATTAAAGAATTCCAAGGCCAAGCGTCGTCTTTTCGACAGGAAAACGACAAACGCTCCCCGCTTATCGGGTGATTAAATTCAATTCTTTCAGCCATTAGTCCGATTGATTGAGCGCCCGCAGGACCTTTGGGTCCATCGTATAAAACATCCCCCCAAATCGGATGGCCAATGGAAGAAAGCTGAGAGCGAATCTGGTGTTTAAAACCGGTCAACAGCTCGATTTCCAATAGGCTTGAACGAACTCCATCAATGGAGCCTGTGGAGATGAGCTTATAAATCAGTTCGGCGGCTGCGCCGTTTTCTTCGGCCTCAACGGTGCGATTGAAGACCCTGGTCAGTTTCGAGGAAAGTTTTATTGTTTCATTTTTTAGGCTGCCGACGCAGAGCGCATGGTAGATCTTTTTGACGTCACGCTCTCTAAACTGCTTGGATATCCTTGAGGCTGATTTTGATGTTTTGGCCAACACCATGATTCCGCGCACGGCAAGGTCCAATCGGTGACATAAACCCACCCAGGCCCGGCCCGGCTTGTTGTAGGTCGTCTCCAAATACCCTCTCGCCCACTGGAGCACATCTGGTCTATCTCGACCGTCTGGTTGCGAAAGCCAACCCGCTGGTTTTATTATTACCAATATTTGACGATCTTCGTATATAATTGATGGCGGTGAGGTCAATTTCAACTCCGTAATTGGAATTTGCAAATCGCAAACGGCATTGACCAAGCTCTTGACGACCGTAATGACGTTTAGGAGAAAAATAGCCCGCCTTACGGCGCGAATTTAAGGCTTATAGCTCACAATGATTAAAAATGAAATCGATAGACAGTTAGCTAGTTTAATATCCGCCGAATTTTTAAAGGCCGGTCAGTCGCTCGAACTTCACGAACTTGAACGTCTGGTCTGGCTGGACACCTTATTGAAAGCCCGTAACGAAGCATTAGATCTTACCCGCATCGACGGCGAAAAATCGTTGATAATAAAACACTACCTGGATTCAGCCATAGCCGCCACTTTTATCGAGCCTAAGGGCGTCTTGATGGATTTGGGAACCGGGGCGGGTTTTCCGGGCTTGGTGATGGCCATCTTACGGCCATATTGGAAGATCCTTTTAGCCGAGCCGCGTAGAAAGCGTTTGGCCTTCATCGAAGAAGCGGTGGAACTGCTGGGCTTGAAGAACGTGGAGCTATTTCCCCACAAAGTCACTCCGGCTTTTAAAGGAGACGTGGAAAGCATCGTGGTCCGCGATTTCGGCTCGGTGTCCCAAATTCTGCCTCTGGCGGCCGCGATCCTTCCTCGCGGCGGCAGACTCCACCTGTTGAAGGGTCCTAAAGTGGACAACGAAATGAAATTAGCCGCCAAAACGCAATATTGGAGCGAGTTTGACGAAATAAAGGACAGCAGCTATTTTCTTGGAGCTCAAAAACTTCAAAGAAGGGTGATAAGCTTCGTAAAGGGAAGCGACTCCGAAAGGACTCTTCCAAGTCGCCAGGTGCTTGAAATCGCAAGTCCCATGAACCCTCGCTTCAAAAACTGGCTGCAACTCTTAGACGGCAGAGGAGTGAAAAAATATAACCAGGCCATCATCTCAGGGGTCAAGTTCGTAAAAGAGATTTTACGAACTTATCCTCACGAAGTCCTTGGGCTTTTAGCCGTCAAAGAGAGAGATTACGGCGCGATGAACATCCCCAACGGCATCCCGATTCATCACTTAAGAGCCGAGATATTCGCTCAGCTAGATCTCTTTGGGACAGGGCCTCCTTTGCTGGTGTTGAAAGCCCAGGCGCCTCCGATATGGGAGCCTGAAAAAGCCCATAAAGGGGTCAGGCTCTTTGTGCCTTTCCAGGATCCCGCGAACGTCGGAACGGTCATAAGAAGCGCCGCCGCCTTAGGCGTGGAAGCGGTTCTTTTGAAACAATCCGCCAACCCTTTTCACCCCAAGGCCTTGAGGGCCGGCGGACCGGCGGTTTATCAGGCCGCGATCCTCCAAGGTCCGTCTCTTGAAGAATTGAAGGACGTCAAAAGCGACTTTTTCGCCCTTTCGACGAGCGGACGAAACATCTTTGAATTTAATCCGCCTGATTGTTTGAATTTGGTGATGGGATTGGAAGGAACAGGTTTGGACGACCTCTGGCCCTTGGAAAACCGCTTGACGATACCAATGGCGGCAGGGGTGGAGTCGTTAAACGCGGCGGCGGCCGCCGCAATCGCCATGGCGACGGTCGTCAACGCGCAAACTAGACGTTGTACGTCGGACTATGAAATCTAGTCGATAAAAACTAGACGTTAAAAAGGTCGGAGAAGGCCTAAACCCTCTCCGACCGCTTTAGCTCTATCCTGGCGAGCCTCTTTAGGCTTCCGTCAAGACTGACCGAACGTCTTTTACAAATAGACGTTAAGCTTCGTGCCGATGCCCGTCATCAGAGCCAGCGCCATAAGCGCCGTCTGCTGTTGCTGGATGGCCATCTGCTGCCTGGCTGCGACCTCGATGGTCTTGATAGCCAAGTCGGTCTGGGCTTTCTGGTTGTCCAAAAGGGTCGTCACCAGCTGGCCGGTGAAAGAAGCTGCATTACCCGTGCTGTTGACATTCATTTGATTACCCTCCTTGGTTGGAATATGACCTCTTGCTTGAGGTCGCTCTTATCCGCTTTTCTTATCGACCTAAAGGAGGATACTCTTAAATGGCATGCCTTTTTTCTTGAGCTTTAATTAAAGGCATGCCTTATCAGACGACAGCTTAAAACTTAAAAATTATTCCTTATCATCGTCAAAATCATCGTCGTCGTCGGCTAAAGCATTGGAATTTTGTTGAACTCCGTCATTTGGAGCATCAACCATGGCCTTGAGTTCTTTCCCTGGTTTGAAGATAGGCATTCTTTTGGGTCCAACCACAATAGCGTTGCCGCTTTTAGGGTTACGTCCAACGTAAGATGGGTAATTACGGATGGTAAAAGAGCCGAAACCACGAAGTTCCGCTCTTTCGCCATTGCGAAGACCTTTGATTATCGTGTCAAAAAATAAATCGACAACTTTCTCGGAATCCCGAGCGTTAATATTCGAAAAGCTGGACAAGGCTAAAATCAATTCGGACTTGTTCACATTTACCTCACAATAACGGCAAAAAAGCGACAACGCCAATGGGTAAAATCACTGTAGCCATTAAAGGTGGACATTACATTTTTTCAGGGCTTTGGTGTCGCTTCGACAGCCTTAAACACCATACTAGGTAAAACGTATTCAATTAAAAAAAGGCCCAGTCGTAGTTTACTGAGACCAAATCGGCTAAACGCCAATCACTATTTTTATAACACTTTTTCTTGGTAAATGTCAATAAAATCAGAAGTTTTTATTATTCAGCAAAAACTCTCAAATCTTCGATTTGGTGCTTCCCTAAAAGAACGACGACAGTATGATTTAATACTTTTACAAATATTAAAAAAATTAACGCTATTAAGCAGTATTTCTTGTTCATTTTATCAATAATACGTAACAATATATTTATTAGAGCTTATTTTTATTTTTTTATGATAATTAGAAATATTATTTTGTCATTAAATGTTTTAAGATGTTTTTTAGAAATTTCAATCAATAAACAGCAAATTTAATATTGTTTGTCCAAAGAAATTTAAATGCCTTGGCGTCCTCCCTTTAGTCATGGTTGCCGCCATTACCGCCATTACACGGAAAAGCAAACGCCTTGAAACAATTACAAGGACTTTTCTCAAACTAGTTTGACTTATTGAACTATTGCCTATATACTATTGTTGGCTTTAGCTCATAAATTGATTTTGAGGCAGGCAGAAGCTTTTTGTGGTCACGTCCTTGCCGGTGATGGAGATTTTCAAGCCGCACAATACTCAAGAATGCTCAAGACGGCCAATCAAAAATCAAGTCTAAATTTGACCATATATTTATATATCTACCTCTCTTTACACCCCTGTCGCCTACAATCTACAATATATCCACTCTCCAACATTAATGACGTATCAAAATTATCTTTCTTATGTGATAAATAAAGGCATATATGGCGATTTTCTTCGTAAATCCCGTCAATCTGATCCAAACGATGACTATGGCTTTAGATCTAGCTGTAGACGGCGTTAGTCTGCACCAAAAAAGGACGGCGATAATTTGCTGTCATTTGGCCGAAAAGCTGAAAATGAGTTCCACCGACGAGCAGTCCTTGCTCAGCGCCGCTTTAATGCACGATATAGGAGCAGCCTCTTCTTACGAGGAACGTAAAAGACTGGCCGACTCGCGCAATACTGAATGGGGCGAAAAAGAAAGCATCTACAGTCACGCTGAAAACGGTTACGATCTTTTAAAATCCTCCCGCTCCTTCGACCATCTAGCCGAGATAGTCCGTTGCCATCATGACGCCTGGGACGGTGGAAACCCGTCAGGCTTATGCAAAAGCTCCATTCCTTTGGCGGCTAGAATCATCCACTTGGCCGACCGCATCGAAATCAACACGAAAAAGTCCGGCCCGATGTTATATAACTGCGAGCCGGTCAGAAAAATCATTAAAGACTATAGCGGAACTCAATTCGACCCGTCTCTGGTGGACGTCTTTTTTGATTGCTCAAAAAAAGAAAGTTTTTGGCTGGATCTGACCCTACCCGACAAATCCTCGACCTTGAACGCTCGGTTGAATATGGGGTCGGCTCACTTCACCACGGAAGACCTGCTGAATGTGGCCGAGCTGTTCGCAACCATCATCGACCGCATGAGCCGCTTCACCGCCACTCACTCCAGAAGCGTTTCGGGAGTGGCTGTCTTCTTAGCCGGCTACTGCGGGTTTTCCAAAAACGAACTTTATATGATGCGAATCGCCGGACTATTGCACGATTTGGGCAAGCTCTCCATACCTAACGCCGTGTTGGAAAAACCCGGTTCATTAACCGCCCAGGAACAGCTCATCGTCCGTCAACACACCTATTACACCTACCGCATCTTAGAACAGATCGAGCACCTCAACCAAGTCGCCGAGTGGGCGGCTTGGCACCACGAAACCTTGGACGGCGCAGGCTACCCATTTAGACTCGACGAAGACTCTCTCACTCTGGGGGCCCGCATCATGGCGGTGGCGGACATCTTCGTCGCCTTGACGGAAAATCGCCCGTATCGAAAAAAACTTCCAAAAGAGACGATTATGCGTATAATGAAAACAATGGTCGAAAACAACAAGATCTCCGGCAGATTGGTGGAGCTGCTGTTCGACCATTTTCAAGAGGCTGGGATGGTCGTCCAGACCATGGAGGATTGGGCCGGCGAACATCGCGATTCTTATTAAACTCATGGTATCGAGTAAATCGCTGAAAACGGCTGAATCTCCTCCAAACCAATCTGAACGAACTGAAAAAAAATATTGACAAACTCCCAATAAAGCCGTAGAATTGTAGATTCTAGACCTAAGTGGTGGGTGTAGCTCAGTTTGGTCAGAGCGCCAGGTTGTGGCCCTGGAGGCCGTGGGTTCAAGTCCCATTACCCACCCCAAATATCGCAATGCCGATCTTTAAATTTTGTGCCGGAGTGGCGGAACTGGTAGACGCACAGGTCTCAAAAACCTGCGGGGTTTCCCCGTGTCGGTTCGATCCCGACCTCCGGTACCAAAAAATATTCATAAAAAGGCGTCGGCGGAAACGGCGAAGAGTTTTAGAAACCTCAATCGTTTCCCCCAATCGTCTCCCCCAAGACCCTGCCAAGAAGCAATACCGGCCCGCATCCCTTGAAGCTGGCGGCAACCTGCATTTTGGAGTTCAATTTCAAAGGGCTGCTGTATTCACAGAAAATAGTCATAGGCGATCAGATCAAAACCGAGCATGCCGGGACGGTATTTCGCAAGGAGACGCCATGAACCAGATCGCTGCAGTAGTCCGAAACACAAACCTTCCCTCCCCCATTCGAAAAAAACCTCCCTCCCTCAGCGCACCAGTCTTTGCCGCAAGTCGCCGGTTCCGTCCTCCTGAGCGTTTACGGCGAT
This sequence comes from Deltaproteobacteria bacterium, assembly GCA_031269135.1. Taxonomy (GTDB): domain Bacteria; phylum Desulfobacterota; class Desulfarculia; order Adiutricales; family Adiutricaceae; genus JAISZP01. The sequence goes on from JAISZP010000245.1 coordinate 6,652, forward strand.
GCCGACATGACCGGCGCCGCAGTCGGGCCTGGATACGCCTTCAGGCAGGCCGAATCTAGCCATAGGGCAAAGCCTGACCCTGCTTTCCGCCACTACATTGACTGGGGACATCACTACCCTGAAGGTGCAAACGCCGAGCGGCGACATCTATATCCTGAACGTTTCCGGCCAGAATCTTACGGTCGCGCTGAACTATATTTCTCCCACCACTCGTCAGCGGCGACGGCGACACCTCCTATTACGGCGGCGGCGTCCTCGGGCGCTGGGAGCTGACCACCGGCTCTCTCTCCGGTCTGTACTTCGACGCCTCTGCCCGCCTGGGCCGGGCGGAGGCGGATTTCAAGACAAACGACATCCAGTACAACGGCTGGCGGGCCAATTTCGACGCATCCTCGCTGTACTACGGCCTCCACGGCGGGCTTGGCTACATATGGAACTGCGCCGACAAAGCTTCTCTCGACTTTTCCGCCAAACTGCTCTGGACGCATCAAGAAGGCGACAGCGTGACCGTCCGCAGCGATCTTCTGCGCATCAAGGACTCCGATTCCCTGCGCACCCGCCTGGGCGGGCGCTTTAGCTACATAGGCAACGAGCACATCGCCCCTTACGCGGGCGCATACTGGGAGCACGAGTTCGACGGCAAGCAGAGTTCATCGGTCAACGGCGTGGACATCACTCCGCCTTCCCTCAAGGGAGATACAGCCATGGGCGAACTCGGTCTGACCCTGAAACCCTCTCAAACGCTCCCGCTGTCCTTTGACATCGGCGTGCAGGGCTATACGGGCAAAAGGGAAGGCGTGACGGGTTCGTTGCAAATCAGACTGGAGTTTTGAGAGCAAGGACGATTAACGTGCCGCTACGGATAACCCCATAGTAAAAGAAGACGGGCGCTTCGATCCGATCGGCGGCACTGCCCCGCCTAACGACATCTCCTGGACATCGACATCCCATGGACGCCTATATTATGATCAATTTTTTATTGTCTAGATGACGATCGCCGCTCCAGCATGCGCGGCGCGGCGTCGGCAACGGCGGTTCGCGCCGCGTTTTGTTTTTGTATGGAGAAATGCCAAACGATGGTCAGCCGATAAGCGACGGTTCGCCGAGGAACTTTGCAAAATAACAGCAAATAGACGTCGGCTTACGCCAAGATTGCTCAGCGCCTGCGCAGGTAAACGCGCGATTACGCCCGCCCGTAGAACCATTGGATGAGTTCGTTATGAGGAATTTGAGCAAGCGCGATATGCAGCTCGTAGAACTTCCGGCGCATGGCAAGGCATTATAAATGGCCCCTTTTTCGCCTCGCGTCAAAGAAAACGGCATCAATAGGGTCAAAGACAATCAGCTGGAGGAACAAACTGGAGCAACAATGATGAGCAAACTTCAAGGAGTGGCCGATACGTTATTTATTCCGCTGGCTGCCAGGATTTACGTCTCAAAACGGTTTCCTGAATATTTTTTCGATGAAAGAGCCATGTCGCTGGAAAAAGAGATCCCCACCGAAAGCATACAAAAAAACTCCTCGGAGTATTTCTATATGGCGTCTGTCGCAAGGTATTATAATTTGGATCTCATGACGAAAAACTTTCTTTCGACGCATAAAAAATGCAATGTCGTCAACATTGGCGCAGGCCTTGAAACAGCATACTTTCGCCTCAATAGTCAAAACGCCGTATTTTATGAAGTAGACCTTCCTGAAGTCATTGAAATCAGGCGGATGGCGCTTGGCGAAGAGCCAAGAGACGTTTTGATCGGCGGTGATATGTTCGCATTAGACTGGATGCGCTCTATCGATAATTCGCTCCCTTCGCTCTTTGTCGTTTCCGGAGTTTTTCAATACTATCATGAGAAAGAAATAATCAAGTTCATACAAGACATTAAGCAGGCCTTTGCTTACGGAGAACTCATTTTTGACGCAACCAACGAAAAAGGCGTCAAATACGCAAACAAGTATGTAAAAAAAACCGGCAACACCTCCGCTCCAATGCACTTTTTCATTAATGACTGCGAGCGATTCGCCCAAAAGACCGGCGCCGCACTGATGGAATGTCGCCCATTCTTCATAGATGCAAGGAAAATCCTTGCGAAAAAGTTGAAAATTTATACCCGCATCGTCATGAAATTTGTAGATATGAGTTCAAGGGCTATTTTGATTCAACTAAAACTGTGACCTAACCAAAGCTTAACAGTTGCTCAATGAACCGGATATCGCCGATCAGCCGGTTATCCGGACAAATCGGATATCTTCCGGCAATTTTCACCTGATGGTTTATAATCAGATATTATCGCGGGAAAAGCTGTATCCCCGCTGGATGGCGACCAAGCGGAAGCCGCGCAAGCCGGTCATGGAGACGGTACCACCGACCCAGCCTTCGCCCATCGCTTCGCCGAC
>JAISZP010000343.1 GCA_031269135.1 Deltaproteobacteria bacterium
AGCGCCATTGCCGTCGCCAAAGGGGCTGAGACTACCCGTCCCGGCTCTCTTCCGACTTCCCTTGATGAAGAGTGGAGAAGGTTGGCGCCGGTCTTGAAGGCGTTATCCCAGCTTCCTAAGTGCCCTCCCATATCGGTCGACACTTACAAAGCCGAGGCGGCGGAAAGAGCCTTAAATTGCGGCGCCTCGATCATAAACGACATCTACGCCGGCCGCAAAGAACCAGCTATCTTAAAAATCGCGGCAAAGTATAACGTGCCTCTGATCCTCATGCATATGCAGGGCGAACCCAATACCATGCAAAAAAATCCTTGCTACGACGACGTGGTCGAAGAAGTAAGGGAGTTTCTTTTGCAAAGGGCGCAGGAGGCTATGGATGCCGGAGTTCAAAAAGAAATGATAATACTTGATCCAGGTCTTGGCTTTGGAAAGAACGCCCAGCACAACCTTACCCTCCTAAATCACTTTGAAGAGGTTATGCCGCAGGGTTTTCACTCGATGATAGCATTGTCTCGCAAAGCTTTCCTGGGTCGCATCATAGGCGATCCCGAGCCTTTGAACCGGGATTTGGCCACGGCGGTCGCCAGCGCCATTGCCGTCGCCAAAGGGGCTGAGATAGTCCGTGTCCACAATGTCGCTCCTAGCCGCCAGGCCTCTGATGTCGCCTTCGCCGTCAGAATGCAGGCCGTCAGCGCTGAATGCTAGTCGATTGTTTTGCAATTAAAGACGAATCATCCGCTGCGCAAAGATTTGTTCAAATTTCAACTGATTAGCCGACTGCAGATAGCTTGATTGACGGACAGATAGATAGATAGATAGACGGATAATAGACAGATAGACGGATAGACAGACGCACACACAGATTGATTGACTGACTGATTGTTTGATCTTTGTTCTTTGATAGACTGATTGTTTGCTTTTTGCTTTTTGCTTTTTGCTCTTTGATGTATAGATTAACCGCCTCGCCAATCAACTCTTTAGAGAAACCGACGCCGCTCCCGACATGCTGCTGGAATCCTTCATAAACGACACCATTGTGCCCATTGGTTGGTCAATACAATCAATGCGTTGGCAGGATTTCGTCGATATTTTTCTAGTGGCTCTGATCATCAATTACATCATCTGGCTGGTTAAAGGCACCAGGAGCGTTCAGGTCCTTTTGGGTCTCGGTCTGCTTTCGCTGACCTATTTTCTGTCGATTAAATTTCAGCTTTTGACGCTCAGCTTTTTGATGTCCGCCTTCATCTCCAACTTCTTTTTGTTTTTAGTGATTCTTTTTTCCACCGACATAAGGAGAGGCTTGGCCAGGGCAGGGCGATTCACTTTTTCCAAGTCCAATTCCGCTGTGACTGAAGCCATCAATGAGGTGGTCAGGGCTTCTTTCTTCATGGCTGAGAAGCGTATAGGCGCCTTGATCGCTTTTGAACATCACGTCTCTCTTGGAGAATTCATCGAAGCTGGGGCCAAATTGTCGGCAGTGGTCTCCGACAGGTTGCTGCTGGCCATCTTCAACACCGGGGCTCCTCTTCACGATGGAGCCGTAATCATCCAAGATGGTCGTTTGGCTGCCGCCGGCTGTTTTTTGCCTCTTTTGCCGTCGGAGGACAACGTCGCCCGTTTCTTCGGCACTCGTCACCGGGCCGCCATAGGCTTATCCAGGGAATCCGACGCCTTGGTGGTGGTCGTTTCCGAAGAGAGGGGTTTGGTGTCTCTGGTCAAGGACGGAGAGGTGGAGGTGATGATGGGCGCCGGCAGTCTTCGTGACCGATTATTGACCCATATGGGGCTAAAAACCGTCAAGGACAAGTCCGGCAAGGCGCGATCCAAAAAGTCTTAGCATGTTTCAGCATTTCATTTCTTTTAAAGGACCCAGGACTCTCATTCTCCAATGACCAAATTTTTGCGTACTCAGCTGCCGATGTTCATTTTGTCTTTGCTCTTGTCGTTTATCATCTGGTTAAACGTATCAGGGCAAGACATGAGTTCGCACGATTTGACAGCCTCATTTGAGCTATTGAACATACCCGCCAATTTGGCCATCGACAGCGATGTTCCGGAGACCGTCGTCATCAGGGTGGAAGCCAACACCGCCCAGTTCAGGTACCTTGAAGGCCGCAAGTTTTATCTTAGACATGACGCCTCTTTACTGGAAGCGGGCTTGACCGTCGTCTCCTTGGACTCGCTGAAAATCGAGCCGGCCTTGCCTAGAGGGGTTCGGATCAACCGCATCATACCCGGCGAGGTGAGTTTCACGGCGCATCCTTTCGTCTCCAAAGATTTGCCGATCACCGTTTCGGTCGTCGGCGAACTCAAAGACTACTTAAAAACTTCCGGGCCGTTGACCATCAGTCCGGAAAGCGCCAAAATCACAGGACCCTCAAATCGTTTAGAGACTATCCAATCAATACCCACCACCCCCATTCATCTCGACGAAATCGTAAAGCCTGGAGACTTCTTCACCGTCACTCCCAATATGGTTTTGGACGCCGTCATTACCATCGAACCTAAAGAGTTCAAGGTCACTCCAAGCGTTGAAGTCAAAAGGAAAAACCTGAATTTTCAGGTGCCCATAAAATTGATCGATGCGACTCTGCTCAACCGGCAGTACAAGATTACTCTCGGCAATGAAATAGTCAATGTAACCGTCTCGTGGCCGTTGAATCTCGCCGAACCGCCCCTCGATTCCGATGGTGGTCTGCAGGCCAGTGTTTCCTTGGATTTGATCGCTCTTAAAACTAAAAAAAGCCAGCGCGTGAGTTTGGACGTCACCGCTCCCAAAGGCGTCGAAATCATCAGCTTCTTTCCGGCTAAGGTCGATGTGACTCATCAAGTCCTCGAGGTGGAGACTGATCAATCAGCTCCTTCCGAATCCCAAACCAGTCCTTCCTCATCTCAAACCAGCGAACCTCAAAACCATTCCCAGCCTCTTGAAGACGGCGATGGCGGCTCTTCACCGAATAATCCGGATAACGCCTCTGAATCCTCCCAAGAGCGGAGTCCGGCTGACGGCCAGGAGCCAAAATGACTAAGCACGCAAGGGTATTGTTCGGCACTGATGGAATTAGGGGAGTCGTCAACCGCGCTCCCATGACGGCTGAAGTCGCGCTTTCTTTGGGTCGGGCTTTGACTTATCTGTTGTCGACGGAAAAATCCCTTAGCCGCAAGCCTAAGATCGTCATCGGAAAAGACACTCGGCTGAGCGGCGACATGCTTTTGAACGCGGTAGCTGCAGGAGTCATGAGTCAGGGCGGCGACGTCTTTATGGCCGACACCTTGCCGACTCCAGGCCTCGCCAACTTGACCGCCAGCACCAGAGCCGACGCGGGCCTGGTTATTTCAGCATCCCACAATCACTACCAGGACAACGGCCTTAAGATTTTCGACGGTCGGGGCTTTAAGCTCCCCGATGAGACTGAAGCCAAGCTCGAGAGCCTGATGGAAAACGCCTCTCTTTTAGATCAGCATAGGGCCAAGAGCGAAGCGGTGGGTCGCAGCTGGCATATTCATGACGCGGTCGGACGTTATGTGGTCGCTTTGAAGTCCACTTTCCCTCGTCATCAAAACTTGGAGGGCTTGACTTTAGTCGTGGACTGCGCCAACGGGGCGGCTTTCAAATCCGCTCCCGCCGTCTTTGAGGAATTGGGCGCCCAGGTGCACTTGATCGGGGTCTCTCCGGACGGTTTCAACATCAACAGAGGAGTCGGGTCTCTTCACCCGGAGGTTTGCGCCGAAAAAGTCTTGGAGCTGCACGCCGACTTAGGGTTGGCCTTGGACGGCGACGCCGACAGGGCGATATTCATCGACCATCGCGGGGAAGTGGTCGACGGCGACCAGATAATGTTTTTGTGCGCCGTTCACTTGAAGAAAAAAAATTTATTGAGTAAAAATGCGATGGCTGCGACGGTGATGAGCAATATGGGGCTGGAGATCGCCTTGGAAAGGGAACGCATTAAACTTTTCAGAACCAACGTCGGCGACCGTTATGTGGCCGAATGCTTAAGGAGAGAGCATCTTAATTTCGGCGGCGAAAAGAGCGGCCACTTGATATACCTCGACCATGCCACCACAGGAGATGGCACTTTGGCGGCTCTCCAAACTTTGGCGATTATGAAGACGACCTCTCGGCCTCTTCGGGAACTAGCCTCCTTGATGACCCTTTATCCTCAGGTGCTTTTAAACGTTCCGGTCGCCAATCCCGGTCAAGCCACCACTCACCCTAAAGTTTCGGCCATGGTAGAGACGATGAAAGAGAAACTCGGCCGCCGAGGAAGAGTGCTGCTGAGGCCGTCAGGCACCGAAGCTGTGGTGCGGGTGATGGTCGAGGGCGAAGACGAGGTCTTGATAAATAACCTGGCGAAGGAATGCGCGATATTTGTTTCGACGGTATTAAACTGAAATAAGTTTTGTCGAGAGCGCGTCTAAAAGAGTTCAAACTTTTAAAATTACAATCCGACATCCCCTAGCCTGCACCCGAATATTTCCCTTCAATACCGTTTTTAGCTCTTTTGAAATATTTGCCGAATTCTTTGGCTGCCATATTTCTTAAGGGCATACAGATAGTCGACGATGTTATTTTAGCCGCTCCGAGCGAATCAAATTTTAGTTTTTGCGCTTGACTTGACTTATATTTGTCGAATTGACTTTTCTTTTTCAAATAAAATAAAAAAAAATAGCTGCCGAGGCCGTCTCGTAATCGTCAATCAGAGCTTAGTCTTTAGGTGAATTATGGCCCTGACGGCAAGGCGGCGACCGAGGCGATTTAGGGCGACTAAGGATCAAGGACTACGAAACTGTTGTAGGCCTTGACTTTTATGCTTGTAAAAAACGATTTGACATTTATTTCTAAGCTATGATATTCTAGTTCTAGTTCCACGACATAAAATATTTTTTTAGTTTTGAGGTAAGACCGTTTGCCACATCTTCAATCCAGAATCTGATTCTTTATTATAGGAGAGATAAAAGTATAATAGAAATATTTTTCTGGAAAGTATATGTGATTTAGAAAAAATTATAGGTACAATAGTACGATTGTCCACAGAAATTTTAAGTCGAGTAGATTAGCGGCCCAAACTCTTGAAAACAGCACCCGCTTACAAATGCCGACCAAGCTAAGCGACCAGGTGCAGCGACCATGGTGAAGCGCCCAGGTAAAATGCTGAGACCCGTTCGGCTGATGTATGACTTAACAATCAAGCTTTGCGCTGTTTCGTCAAGCGCCGGTCTTGCAATCCGTCAGGCGACAGGATATAGTATTTCAGGATCTGAACGGTTATATAGATTTTAACCTCTCCTAAGACTTTCACCCACCAAAAGAATCAGCGCTCGAAAATGGCCAGGAAATTTGTTTGCGAAACAGGGTGGAACTGGGACGCGAAAAAGGGCGGCAAAAAATCGCCGTCGAAAATTGCTGGAAGAGAAGCGTTCCGTCATGGATTATATTCATTAAAGACAGCAAATTTTTTAGGGCAAAGTTTATTTTATAGAAAAATATATAGTTGCTGATGAATTTAGGGATGTAAACATCTAAAGCCTATATTAGTTGATTTAGTAAAATATGGAAAGCCATTGTTGTTAACTTATTCGAACAAATTTAATTTTATTGCTTTGAAGTGTATTTTGTGAGTTGTCATGTCCATTTAATTAGAGTTACATACAAACTATTGTTAGTTTAGTTTCAGATATTAAACAGTCTTCTACGTATGATTTGTGGCCAAGACCTCAATTTAGAGAAATTTTTAGACGGGGTTTTTGGAAAGAACCTATTTTGGTCCGATGTTTTTTGGTCAGATGCTTATTTTGTCGCTTGATTGGTTAAGCTGATTTCGGTGCGATTCAACGGCATTTTCTCGCCAAGGTTGATATGGCTAGATGCTTTATATGGATAGACCAGTCCGTCTGCGGGCTAAAGTCTTGAGGTTCTTGCGATTTGATATATATTTAATAGGCTGCTGACTTAAATTAATGACTTTGACGTTAATTTTTAGAAAAGTTTTAGTCGATAACTTGCCAT